>NZ_QFRV01000040.1:0-43889 GCF_004136805.1 Enterobacter cloacae complex sp. GF14B | reverse complement strand
GGCCAGGCCTCAGCATTTTATTATGGTGATCCCCTGGGCGAAATGCGCCTGGTAAGCAGAGTTTTTGAAATGTAAGGCCTTTGAATAAGACAAAAGGCTGCCTCATCGCTAACTTTGCAACAGTGCCACAATGTGCGTAATGACCCCCCTGACCTCCAACCCGTCCTCATCGTCATCAGGTATAGCCCTGAAGTTATCCAGCTTATCGAGTTCCTGGAGACACCGCTTGGGGTGTAGTCGCAATCGCATGATCCTGAATTCTTGTTCCAGGACACAGAGCACCAAAGACCCGTCAACGGGCGTGCCCCCAAAATCTACTATGAGCAGCGCACCAGGCTTTATCCCTTCCCGGAAAGAGTAGGTATCACTTCGAAAAAAGAATACTCCCGGCGCTCCTGTATTACAGTGCTGATCGAGTGACAGCCTGTTTTCCTGGTAGTCGGTTGCTGGCGATGGAAAACCCATTTTTAACGGCCTCCGTTGGGGTTAAAAAGCATGAATGTCCGGTTCTCTCCTTCCTGAGTGGAAATGTCTTTAAAAACGGTCACGTAGGTTTCAATCCACTGATTTGCTTGGCGACAACTCCAGTGAAAATTAATCAGCGCAAGCTGGCTGACAAAGGCTTCTGTCGTAACTGTCTGACGACCGTTCGGCTCACGCTTAATGCTCGCACGCCAGGCTGAGTCAATTTCATAGTGTCTAGGCATGAAAAACCTCCGATCAATATAGCTGTATGCATATGGGTCTTCCCTTGTTGTGGTGGCTGAAGGCATGATAATGGTGTATTTAATCGCCAGAGGTCACCGCCATGGACGAAAAGTCCCTCTACGCTCATATTCTCAACCTGTCCGATCCGTGGCAGGTAAAGTCCCTTTCTCTCGATGAAAATGCCGGTTCTGTTACTGTCACTATTGAGATCGCTGAAAACACCCGGCTAGCCTGTCCGACCTGCGGTAAATCCTGTTCTGTTCACGATCACCGTCATCGTAAATGGCGCCATCTTGATACCTGCCAGTTCACCACTATTGTTGAAGCCGATGTTCCACGAATTATGTGTCCGGAGCATGGCTGCCTGACGTTGCCTGTTCCGTGGGCTGGCCCCGGAAGCCGGTATACGTTGCTATTCGAATCGTTCGTTCTCTCATGGCTGAAAATCAGCACCGTTGATGCTGTCAGGAAGCAACTTAAGCTCAGTTGGAATGCGGTTGACGGCATTATGACCCGGGCAGTTAAGCGAGGTCTTGCCCGGATAAAAAAGCCATTATCCGCCCGTCATATGAATGTGGATGAGGTCGCCTTTAAAAAAGGACATCGTTACATAACGGTGATCTCCGATCGCGATGGTCGGGCGCTGGCCTTAACGGATGATCGCGGCACAGAGAGTCTTGCCGGCTATCTTCGCACGCTCACTGATGGGCAGTTGCTGGCTATCAAAACGCTCTCAATGGACATGAACGCGGGCTATATAAGAGCAGCGCGTATCCACTTACCCAGTGCGGTTGAGAAAATCGCCTTTGACCGCTTCCATGTGGCGAAGCAACTGGGCGAGGTAGTTGATAAAACCCGTCAGAATGAACATCCGCACCTCCCTGTTGAAAGCCGACACCAGGCAAAAGGAACCCGCTTCCTGTGGCAGTACAGCGATAAGTGGATGACCGAATCCCGGCAGGAAAAGCTGATGTGGCTGCGTGCACAGATGAAGCTGACGAGCCAGTGCTGGGCGCTGAAAGAGCTGGCAAAGGATATCTGGAACAGGCCATGGAGCGAGGAAAGACGGAGTGACTGGCAGAGATGGTTGGCGCTGGCGGCTAACAGTGACGTTCCCATGATGAAAAATGCCGCGAAAACGATAGGAAAAAGGCTGTACGGGATCCTGAATGCGATGCGACACAGTGTCTCAAACGGAAATGCGGAGGCACTTAACAGCAAGATCAGGCTGCTGAGGATAAAAGCCAGGGGATACCGAAACCGGGAGCGCTTTAAACTGGGGGTGATGTTCCACTACGGAAAGCTGAATATGGCGTTCTGAGCCTTCCCACCATGATCGGGGAAGACCCATGCATATACAGTATAAAGAATCAGTTTTATTCTTCAACACACTGTTTATTATGTTGTAACTACTCCCTACCTTCAGGTTCATGGTTCATTTTGTTAACGGTCTGTTGCTTCACAGCTTTGCTGATAGTCGCCCGGCTACAACCCAGCACTTTTTGAATCTGGCTCCAGGAGCTGCCGCTCGCAATCAGCCTGTTTATGGCGTCATAGCGAGACTGATTAACCTGGCGGCCTTTATACTTCCCTTCCCTTTTCGCCCTGGCGATCCCCTGCTGCTGCCGTTCCCGGCGCTGTTCATAGTCTCGCCTGGCGACGGCGGCCAGCATATCCAGCAACATATCGTTTATGGCCGAAAACATTCGGCTGTCAAAATCATTGTGACCCGATGCGAGCCAGGTTGTCGGAACGTTGACGGCCACAACCCGGATATCTTTCTGCCGGATCATTTTCTTCAGTGTGTTCCAGTCCTCCCCTACCAGGCGTGAAAGCCTGTCCACATCCTCTACCAGCAAGATATCGTTTTGCTGACAATCTTTCAGGAGCCGGAACAACTCAGGGCGTTCAAGCTTAGAACCTGATTCATTTTCAATGTAGTAGTTACAGATGCTCAGGCCGCGCTCGATGGCGAAGGTATTTATCGTGTCCAGGGCGCGTGTTGCATCCTGTTCAGTCGTGGATGCGCGTAAGTAAGCTCTGACAAAGCCTTTCGGTACTGTTTGAGTCATTATAGGGAACCAGTTCATTTTGAGTTAACCAGACACACCCATACAGTACCCATTTCAGTTGGTTCAGGGAAGGCACACTCAAAAAGAACCAGCAAACAGACCCCAGCCCTATAGTGACAACGTCACACTAAAAATTTACAACATAAAGATGATGTAAAGACACACCAAGATTTACACCATAAAGCGCACATAAAGACACAGCAACATTTACCATGTAAAGACACCATAAAGATAAATATATCTTTATTTGTGCTTTACATGGTAAAGCCATTGCATTATAAAGACACTGTAAAGACAAAAGTATCTTTACGAAAAACACACCATGTAAAGACATTCATATCTTTACATGAGCTTTACAACATAAAGAGAGGGATTCTGAAATGGGTAAAATCTTGCTTGTCGTATCAGATAAAGGTGGGGTAGGCAAAAGCACCTACGTGGCTAACACAGGCTCAATGCTGGTCAACAAAGGTAAGTCGGTAATTATCCTGAAGACAGATAAAAACCACGATCTGTTGAGCTGGAACGAAAAGCGGACAGATAACGGCTTACTCACTATCCCGGTTCACGCAGCTTACGGAAACGTCAGCAACGAAATTAAGCGCCTTAGTAAGCTGTGTGAAGTTCTCATTGTCGATTGCCCCGGCCACGACAGCCAGGAGTTCCGTAGCGCCCTGACAGTATCAGATATCGTGGTGACACTGGTTAAGCCGTCCTCTGATTTCGAAAGCGAAACACTGACCAGTGTTACAGAGAAAATCCGCACCGCTCAGAAAGCTAACGCAGCTCTGGAACCGTGGGTGCTGTTCACCAGAATCAACTCAGCGAAACCCCGCCACAGAAAAGCGGCCATTGATCTGGATAAATTACTGCGTTCGGACAACATCTGGATTCAACCTCTGAAAACCCGGATATCCGAGCTGGATGTGTATGAAAGCGCCTGTAATGAAGGGGCAGGGGTACATGACGTTAGCCGGGCATCGAGCCTTTCAACAGCGAAAGCACAGATTGAACTTGTGGCACAGGAAATTGGCATTTTATAGAAATATCAACAATATTCATCGAAATCTTTACATTGTAAATACACCATAAAGATACTATGATATTTACAATTAATGCATACCGTACAAGGGGAAATTTTCATGGCTTTAAAACTAAACCGCCCGAACATCGATGAATCTCAGCAACCAGCAACAAACGCAGAAACCGCGCGTTTTATCTCCGGCGCTACCAGAGCGCCTGTAGCGGGTAAACCAAAGTTGATGAACTTCAGACTGCCAGCGTACTTTGAGGAGATCCTGGAAGCGGAGGCGCAGAGAACAGGCCAGAGCAAGACAACCGTTCTAAAGGCAGCGCTGGCCGCATTCGATAACCTGGACGAGAACCTGAAAAACCACTGGCTGCTTGAATCTGCAAAATTAGGGTAGCGTTATGGCTAAGAAAAAGAGATATGTTGTGATGGTTAGAGATAAACCAAATACAGCGGCAATCAGCGATTATTAGCCTGGTTAGTATGGTTCGCTAACAGGCATAATAAGGCCGTTGCCTATGACTGCGGAGAATGGATTGTCGAACCATCACATTGGTTAAGAATTGGAAATCCAAAATAGAAAGAAACCTAAGGAAAGAAAAATGTTCATATTCAGATATATTAAAACTCTTATTAATATCTACTTGTTATACATCCAACCGATATTGGGGATGTTCCTTATAGGTATAGGCTTATGGGGGTTCTATGCACCTGATGAGGGAACTTGTACTAATCTCAATATTGAGTTATGCGCTGTATCAGCTATTGATGTTCTGAAGCCTGCTATTTTTGTATTTTTAGGCATTATTACCGTTGCCGGATGGTACTTTACCGAACTTCAGCCGAAGCTAAGGGGGGAGGGCAAGTATATGAAGGTAAAAACAGGTGTAAAACCGGAAGATTTCGTTAAGTAAAAACCGAGCCTAAAGACGTTAACCGTGGGGGATTTATGAATAAATCATGGCTTGAACAACAGGTGCAAAATGAAAAATTAAAAAAAGTACAGGAAGAGAAAAAAGATGGCACTATCCAAAAAGGATTGTACAGGGTTCGTATAAAAGACAAATACAGGTGGGATTTGTGGGAAAATGATTTCAGAGTTGTTATTGCTTATTCGAAAGATGATGCAGAGCTAAAATTTACAGAAATGACAGGTTTTAATGAGCATTACTATATAGAAAGCATTGAAAAAATAGTGCTTTCAGATATAGAAAAAATCTTACTGGAAAACTGAAAAGATAGTTATCCAGAGGTTTAGTTAAATAATGGCGTCAGTTTTTCAACCAGTAGCAGATCGCTTAAACCGTCTAAAGAAACAACTTCTATACCAGAATCAACAAGTGAATCAACTCCACATACTTCACCGAAGCCGATAACCATAATCGGCTTTCGGTCTATCAAATCAAAAATCACCAAAGGCAATATTACACTGTTAATCGCTTCAAACTCCTGAAAAAACATTTCAGAGCCGTATTCGCTGGCAGGAAAAAGAATCTCACTTAATCTCAAACCATAAAAAATATGGTAGTGTTCTTTAAGGTTATCCTTTAAAATATTAACAGCCTTAGAATATTTTTCGTTAATAAACTCTTTAACCTGATATTTCATAACTCTCTCCAACAAGAACCGACTGTAGGTCACCGGGCAAACGTTGCGGAATGGCGTCAGAGACGTCATTTTGCGGCGTTTGCCCTATCCTGCATCGCAGTGAAAAGAACTCGCCTCGTGCGCTATGATTAACCGATGATAAAAGGCTGAAAGAAGCACTGCAAGCCGACTGGATAACATTGTTGCTTCACGGCTGATCATCATTGGTTGCCTCAGTGCTAGTGTGCTTTGCATCAGGAACCAGAAGACGATACCACGGCATTTTTTTGTTAAGCAGCTCCATCAGGGGAGTGGCAAACAAACTCAATCCCCACAGCGTTACGATTACTGGAATCGTGAAATTTTGCGGCGTCCAGAACTGGCGCTCAAGGTGGAACCATGTAACAACACAGAGCATTCCACCAATCCAGAAAATAGCTTTACTGAAAGCCCCCAGGACTGCCAGAGAAATAACAGAGACTAAATGCAGTGCGCCAGCCGTAGCAAGACGTAGATAAAACCAGAACCATTTAGCGTGCCGGATAACCGGGTTACCGTTCGTTTCTCGCAATCGTTTTTTACGTTCCCGGATGATTTCTTTTTTCAGCTTACTTCGTTCGGCTCCCTGCGGAAACTCATATATTTTAGCCATGTTTTGCCTCACTTATTCTTTTTTGGTGGAACGACTTTGTCAAACTCCTCTAAAAATGCCATATCATCTTCCGAAAAGGATGAGGATTTTTCATTTATACTAAACTCAAATCTAAGCATGTGAGCCATTCTCCCTTTTTTCCCAACAACAGAGAAAGATAACTGATTTATTTCCGTTTTCTCAATTATCTCATTAATGCTTTTATTGATAACATCACGAACAAAAAATGAGTATTTAGGATACTTATATTTCTTCTCCCCTTCCTCAATAGTATAAAGTCCCATTTCCTCTTTTAAATCATCCACGGATATATCAAAAGATTTTTTTGAACTATTCTGACTGTAATATTTCCTAATGACTTGATAAAGGTTTGTTGAGTTTACACTGTTCAACAACACAACTGATTTCAATACCTGAGTGGTATATCTATTTTCAGAACCAATCAACTTAGAAAAATATCGCTTAGCTGTATTTGTGAATTTTATCCGTACAGTTGCAAGATGATCGTAATAGGCACAGAATTCTGTTAAGTTTAAATCCAAGCGATCAGGTATTTTATTCTTAGATGATAGTATCCCAAGTTCATCAGCCAAATTTTTTAAATCATCTCTGTTTAAAACTAACGTAGTTGAAGAAAGAACTTTAGCTCCCTCTTTCAGAGCTGCATAAGAGGCATATTTATCTAAAGAAGTAGCTTTTGAAAAAAAGTCAGCATCAACCTCCAAAATATCATCATCTAACATTTCCTTTGTATCAATCTGGCAAAGAGCCAGAAAAAGCACTCTTTTTGCTGAAAGGGAAAGGGATGCAAGAGTTACCCCAACTTCATTTCTATGTCTAACTTTCGTTAATCCCGTTACTGTCTTCACGATAAGCCTCATATAACCTTTCCTATGTAGGCAAATCATAACCCCACAAAGGTTGTAATTCAAGACAACAATACAACCTTTAATTAAAAAACCTCTCACCTTTAGATATGAAGATCTGAGGATCTTCATATCTAAAGATAGCAACAACCGCATGTTTCACTTGATGTTCAGTCAAACTGTGGAAACCGTTAAAAATCTTCTCACCTTACGTGAAAAATCCTCTCATCTTTAGTGAAAAATCTAACTACCTTAACTTAAAAATCTTCTCACCTTACGTGAAAAATCCTCTCACCTTACGTGAAAAATCCTCTCACCTTTAGCAATTTTTTTCCATAATTTTCAGGTAATTGAAGCGAGCTAAGTTTTTAAGTTTTTAAGATCAAGAAGAAAATATAAGGCTTTTAATGCACAGCGTCTGTGGATAACTCAGCATAAATCCAGAGGATAGATCCGTCTGGCCTCCCTGAGCACTGCACCACCAAAAATTGAGCAAATATTAACCTTAGCGCGTAAGTGCTCTATTGAAACCCCGTGGAAATTCCGCTTCCTCGCTCACTCGCGGGCTTCGCCCTGTCGTTCGGCTGCGGCGAGCGGTGTAATCTCTCTAAAAGATCCAGACGGGATCCTTTTCCGATCCAATTCTTAAATGCTCTCAAAAGCCCTCAGAGGCGTTTTAACCGCTTTAACCCGGTCATGGTTCAACGGAGCGGGTAAAATGCGCTTAGAACGTCATACAGCTCGTTTTTAACCTGATCCCTAATCAGGGGGTATAACAGAGGCGGCCAAAAAATCCGGCCTTGCTCGTCAGAGTATCTACCGCGCATTATCCCCGAACGGAAACCCGACCATCACAACACTTGCACAGCTTGCAGCAGTAGCCGGGTTACAGTTCACTCTCAGTAAGCCCAACCACTAACCTTTCAGACAAGCCCCTCATACCGGGGGGATTATTTCTTACGCCAGCAAAATTTCACGACCGGCGAGGATGGCCAAGTGTTTTTTGCTGGCAATTTTCGTGCAGCAGCTGGCGCCCGGATTCATTTTTTGCTGTCAGGCATCAATCGGTTTCAGCAACCCGCCCCGTAATTCGCTGCTAACGCATCTCATAACGCGCAGATACAGCGCCCCGCGCCAGTGTTTCACACTGACCCGGCGTACCGTTCGCAAGCTCACGCGCTAACTGCGACAGGCTAAACATCGTCTGATAGTCAGAAATTGGCCTGGCAGGGGTGAGGGGGGTTATCGCTCTCATTCGGGCTTGTTGGTTCGCCAGTCCTGGCGAACGTCTCCGGCGCGATGTTACGACAGCGCATTATGTAACTACAGTTCGCGCCTCTTTCGGAAATCCCTTCATGCGCGGTAAAGCAATATACATCTTTATGTAATCTTTACAATGTAAAGCATTAAAAATGATTCCATAACCATCATTTGATGGTATAATGAATTTGTTGGTTGGGAATGGTTCCCTGCCAGATTCCAGAAGCCCACACGGGCGGGAGCGAAAAATGAATATTCAGGAAGCATTAAACGTTTTTGGTTTATCCGGTGATCTGACTGAAAAGGACATCAAGGCGGCATACAAAAAAGCGGCTTTAAAATATCATCCAGACCGCAATCCATTGGGTGCCGAGCTGATGAAAGCAGTAAATGCTGCGTTTGATTTTCTCATGGCTAACATTGATAAAATCAATCAGTTTCAAAGCACTGATGAAAACGCACGTTACAACTACGGTGAAGATCTGGAAAAAGTTCTGAATACGCTTTCCGGCCTTACAGGGATTGTCTATGAAGTTATTGGTAATTGGGTCTGGATTAGCGGAGAAACTAAAGAACACAAAGACATTTTAAAGGAAATGGGCTGTAAGTGGGCATCTAAGAAAAAACAATGGTTTTACCGTCCTGAAGAACACAAAAGCCGCTGGAACCGTAAAGAACACAGCATTGAAGAAATTCGTGAAATGTATGGTACAGCGGGTAAACGTAAGGCGTCAGGCTGGACACGTGTAGAAGCAAGCGCATAACCGGAATGGGGGCGAAAGCCCCCTAGAACATGGCAAAGATTGATTCGGAGACACGTTGATGAAAAACAAGACCATAACGGAAGCGGAGCTGATAAACATTTTTGAAAGTTACGGAGCCTACATTTGCCCGGATGAGATCGAAGTTACAGCCAAAGAATGCAATGAAAATGGTTCAGTCTTGCACCGTGGCTTAAACGCAGAAGGATGGGCGCATCTTTTTGCGAAGGAAGAAGCATATCAGCAGGAATGCGAAGCCCAGGAAGCTGCAAGTGATGATGGACACTTTGATGAATAGTCTTAAAACTGCCGTAATTCGATTTACGGCTTTTTTATTGAGTTCAAAAGGCTGAATCGATGAAAGAACAGAAAAATTTCTTTGAACGGTATAAACCGGTGTTTGAAATCGTTTGTCGAATCCTGGGGAACGGCTGGCGTGTAAATCTGCTCGATGATTGCCAGTACAGGATTAAGCTAACCTCACCTGATTTTAAAAATTACTCTATACATATTCGAATGGAGAAAGGAAGGTTAGTTATCATTGGAAGCGTAGATAGTCGCAGCTGGAGAAGTCCTTACCATACTTGCACAGTATCGCCAGAGCGTAACCCTGTAGAAATCGCCGCCGATATTGAAAAGAAAATCCTGTCGGATGCTTTAGATAATGTAGATATGGCGCGAGAGTATGAACAACAGTTACAGCAAAAACGCGAGAAAAAACTGATCCTGAAAGGAATGCTATCTCGTTTAGTGCATCTTGAAAGCTGGCATGGGACATTGACCGGGTTTAAAGTTGAGAATGGGTTAGATGGTAACGTATCAGAACGGGGCGACGGATATGAAATGGTAATTCGTGGCCTGAGTGTAGATCAGCTCATAAAGGTAGCGGGGTTTATTAAACAGCTATGAGGCAAAAAATGAATGAAGTCCTGAGCGACAGGAAAAACAAAGGTAATGTAACATACAGGATTGTTGTGTCTGAAGATGCAACACGTTTGTTTATTGAACTTGAAAAACTGATGAAGGTACGCTCTAAAGAAGCGGATAAAAAAACAACTAAAAAGATTGTTTTCCAAAAATCATTTTATTACGAAGAATTCTCGAACGTTAAAGATGAAATTGATGATCCAATTTTATTGAAATTCTATACAGATACTATTGTGAAGGTACAAAATCATGAGTTTTAAGCCAACACCTGAAGAGGTGAAACAAGCACGTATTAAAGCTGGCTTTACGCAGCAGGAAGCCGCTGAACGGTTTGGTTTTACGTTATCAGCCTGGCAAGCCAAAGAAACATCCGGTAAAACGTCTCGTGGTTTAGCCGCTGGTACGTATGAATTACTTTTGCTCCTGGCTGATGAACATCCAGATTACCAGCTCGTTAAGAGAGAAAAAAATCAGGATAAAGTGACTAAATAAATTGCATTACCATCATATGATGGTATAATTTATTTGTAGGTCGGGAATAGTTCCTTACCATGATCCAGTAGCCCAAACGGGCGGGAGACTAAAATGAACACGTATGTTATCACTTTCCAGGCTTTAAACACTAAGAAAGAAAAAATCACCTGCTCTGCTTTTGTCCATTCAGAAACTCTCTTCCTTGCCGTTCATTCTTTCGAAGATAAAAATCGCGGTCGTGGTTATGTTATCACGTCTGTTAGTGAATTGTTGTCCGAGGAACTGACGGCGAAAAATTCCCTCAAGAAAAATATTAACTTTTGGTTTAATGAGTGTGGTTTAAGTAAATCTGAGGTTATAAACGAAGTAATTAACTGGAAGAATTTCGCATATACCCTTAAAGAACTGGAGGAAGCCAAAAATGAAGCGATAAGAGAACTGCGGAGTTAATCAATTAGGGGTGGTATCAGGTTGTGGAGGCAACCTGATACCGTGACACTCAATTCCCTCGCGAGGAATATAAAATGTCGGAACGCATGTTATCAGCAATACAGACTGTTGAAAAGGGTGGGCGTCCGGTTTTTCCCTTGATGCCATTCTCTGCTTTTCCTGAGTACATGGCATTACTCAGAAAAGCCCTGGAAAAGAAAGAAACAAAAGCACTGATAGAAAAACAGGAGGTGCTATGAAAAAACAGGAGTTTTTAGATTTTATCAGTGCAGAACAGAGGCGGGGAGCTGTCCGGTTTTCGCTGGGATTTAACAGCAAAGGGGAAATTGTATTGCACTGGACTAACGAGGCCGGGTTAAGAGTCTGGAGTATACTAAGCGGTAACAGGGGAAAAAGTCCCAGCCGGGCAAACCGGGAAAGAATGAGTAACCTCCGCCGCTGGCTCCATGATGCCCGGCAGGGCATGGAAGGCGACACACCAGAGGCAGAATAAAATTCCCGTTCCTGAATCGCCGAAGCCCTCCCGTTTACGGGAGGTGCTTTTTTTGTATATTCCGTAAAACAGCGCTCGCGCCCCCTGCCAGGCCATTCGCGTAGCGAATTTATTTCCGCCCAAGTTAGCCGCGAATCCGTTGTCTCCGGTCGCAGACGCACCAGATCACAGCCACGATAGCCTTTCATTTTTTGCATTTCGATGGACGCTGAAGCACAATTTATGTGTGGAGGTAGTTCACTGCGATGCAGGATAGGGCAAACGCCGCAAAATGACGTCTCTGACGCCATTCCGCAACGTTTGCCCGGTGACCTACAGTCGGTTCTTGTTGGAGAGTTTTATGAAAAAAGTTCAATTCAGGATTGAAGAAAGCCAACATGATGATCTACTTGATTGTCTTAAAACACTTTATCCAGATGAACCGGGTTTAACCGTGGCAAAAGGAATGAAGCTGCTTGCCAATGCTTTACTGAAAAGCAAGGTTAAAAATGAAGATGTTAATGTGTCAAAAGACAATGATGATTTTATCAAAACCACAATGTATTTGACAGGGAAACAAAGAACTTTAATAGAGAAAGCGGCTCATCGTCATGGCTGGAATTTATCCAGAGAATGTCGTTATCGAATCCAGACGACACTTGAAAATGAACTTGATTTTTTCGATCAGGAACTTCTGGTGATGAATCGTTGCCGTAATGCAATAGATAAAATAGGGCGAAACTTTCATTATATTATCGTTAATGATAATGCCAGAGTACTTGATAAAGATGGGTTCTATCAGGACGCTGAGCGGTTGAGTTCAGAGATAATGAGTCTCAAAAGTGAGTTTGAAAACTACATTATGTTATGCAAAGGGCGAACTGTTTCTAACAAGGTTGAGGTGTAATCATGGGCGTTTATGTTGACAAGGAATTCAGGGTTAAGCGTAAGTCCTCTGAAGCTGGCCGCAAGTCTGCTTTCGCCCATAAAGTTAAAAATGGTGGTAAAAACTATCAACGCAACGTTCAGGAACGTATCAACCGCAAGGGTGCCAGTAAGGAGGTTGTTGTCAAAATCTCAGGAGGTGCGATTACCCGGCAGGGAGTTCGAAACAGTATTGACTATATGAGCCGGGAGTCAGAGCTGCCAGTGATGAGTGAAAGCGGTCAGGTATGGAAAGGTGATGAGATTCAGGAGGCTAAAGAGCACATGATAGATCGTGCTAATGACCCTCAAAATGTTTTCGATGATAAAGGTAAGGAAAATAAAAAAGTAACCCAAAATATTGTGTTTTCACCGCCTGTATCAGCAAAGGTAAAACCTGAAGATCTGCTTGAGTCTGTCAGGAAAACGATGAACAAGAAGTACCCAAATCATCGTTTTGTGCTTGGCTATCATAACGACAAAAAAGAACATCCACACGTGCATGTCGTTTTTCGTATTCGTGATAATGACGGTAAACGAGCTGATATCAGGAAAAAAGATTTACGGGAAATTCGTACAGGTTTTTGTGAAGAGCTGAAGATGAAGGGCTATGACGTTAAAGCCACTCATAAGCAGCAGCATGGACTTAACCAGTCTATTAAAGATGCGCACAAAACAGCGCCAAAACGACAGAAGGGCGTTTATGAGGTTGTTGATGTTGGCTACGACCATTATCAGAACGATAAAACCAAACCAAAGCAGCATTTCATAAAGCTTAAGACACTGAACAAGGGCGTGGAGAAAACATATTGGGGGGCTGATTTTGGTGAGTTAACCACTCGCGAGAACGTTAAGAAAGGTGATCTTGTTAAGCTGAAGAAGTTAGGACAAAAGGAGGTGAAAATCCCTGCACTTGATAAGAACGGTGTACAGCATGGCTGGAAGACTGCACACAGGAATGAGTGGCAGCTAGAGAACCTGGGGGTTAAGGGCATAGACAGAATCTCTTCATCCAGTAAAGAGCTGGTGCTGAACAGCGCGGAGATGATTAAGAAACAGCAACTCCAGATGAGAAATTTCTCGCAAATAAAACAGTCGATGATTCAAAGCGAACAGAAAGTGAAAATCGGAATTCGTTTAGGATAATTCATACTCTCCGGTAACTTATTGATTAAGATCGATTTATTTATCTTGTTAGCAGAGTTTTTGTAAAAAGTAACTAGCGGTAAAAAATTTAGTTAACTTGACTATAAAATAAGCGCATGGTGATCAATCGATCTGCTTTTTTGTTATCAAATAGCATATGTATCTAGATATAAATAAAATACAAGCACAAACAAAATGAAATGTGTCGTAAATGCGATCTAAAGATCTGCTTGTGTGGTTGAACGCAGCACATGTAGCTGATAAAGTTTTTATGAGATGTAAATTTGTCCTTTTGTTTTTTTTCTCTGATTCGGGGTCATCCGAGTCGAGAGAGCGCCTGAAAGGAAAAACTATGGAATGGTATGTTTTGCAATTCACCACTACGAGATTTGCAGCAGTTTTTGCTCATCTCGAACGCCTGAACTTCTCTTACTTCTGTCCTATGGAGACTGAAAGGTATCGTCGCCCGGATAAGATAATTTCATATCGAGAAAGACGTTTGCCGCTTTTTCCCGGTTATCTTTTTATCCAGGCAGATTTTGAAGAGGTTCATTCCACTACAATAACTGCTATCCCTTACGTACAACGCTTTATCTCATTTGGCGGTGAGCCTTTACCTGTACCAGAAGATGTGATGGCGGAGCTTTTGTACAGACAATCACATACAACAGCTCAGGCAAATCTTTTAAGGAAATCAATTCCACACGATTTTGCTGAAATTCTACTCATGGATAATCCGCAGCAAAGAAGTATGGCTTTCATCCACTACATCACAGAGAGAAGCTTAACCCACAAAATGAAACGGAAGAAAAATGACTGCTACCCGAAAAAAAACCGCAACGAGACGCAAGCCCCAACGTAATACACTCTACCTGCCCTCAGCTTCTCGTGAGGAACTGGATAAAATTGCTCTGGAGATTGGCTATCGCAGGGGGCGACGTATTTCAAGCTCTGGTGTTGTCCAGTACCTCATAAAAAAATATTCCAGCCAGGCTATTGAGGAGCTGATAAACGAAGACGATGAAGACGATGACGACTTCGATGACTAACCATTCAGTCTAAACTTTCCGCGCTGTTCTGGCCGGGAGAAAATCATGTTATCTACTACTGCTTTTGCGGCGCTTGCTTTGCAATGCGCGGCCAGCGTTCATCCCGATACTGCGCATGAAGTTGCAAGGGTTGAATCTGGTTTTAACCCATATGCTATTGCCGAGATAATACCGAAGGTTGAACGTAAGCCCGGTGACAAAGGCGTAGTGTCCTACTTTCCCAAAACTAAGGAGGCTGCACTCCAGATCGTAAATCAAATTGAATCACGAAATCATCGTTACTCAGTCGGTCTTATGCAAATAACGAGTACGAATTTTGCAAACTTCAATACAACCGCTGAGAAAATGTTTGACCCCTGCGAAAATCTCAAGGTTTCAGAGCAAATTTTGGTGGATTGTTATAAACGTGGTGGCGATATTTTACGTGGCCTGAGTTGCTATTATTCCGGCAATCCAGAAACAGGAACTAAACCTGAATCAGATTTTAATAACACCAGTTATATACAGCGCATAGGGTTTAATCCGCCTGATAACAAAAAAAACTGGGTGGTTCCTTCAGTTAAAGATGCAATCAGAAAGGAGAATGTAACACAGAGTATCAAACCTAAAGAAGTTACCGTATATCCCCAATATGCCATGCGTGGCACTGTTTTAGATGAAAAGGAAACAAACGATGTTAAAACTCAATAAACGTTATTTAACTCTTTCTGTATTTATGGCTGCATTGATGCTTTGTGTAGCAGAACCCGCCTTTGCTGATGATGTATCCACTAAAACAACTGGCTTCTTGCAGAAGATTATCGATTTTCTGACGGATATCCGTAAGCCAGCAATCACCATCATTGCGCTGGTAATTGGTTATATCGCTATCTTCTCACGCCAGCATGCAGCGTGGATTACGCCTTTAATTATCGGGATTATCATCTTTATTGTTGCGCCATATCTGCCTGACTGGTTAGCGTAATATGTAATAAAAGGGGGCGTAAAAATGAGTACCGTTTTTAAAGGGCTGACACGCCCCGCTTTGATTAGGGGGCTGGGCGTTCCGCTCTACCCCTTTCTTGGAATGTGCGTTATCTGCGTTTTGCTTGGTGTCTGGATTCATGAGGCTATGTATGCCCTCATCCTCCCTGGCTGGTATGCCATCAAGCGAGTTACGAAGATAGATGAACGCTTTTTTGACCTGCTTTATCTGCGAATGCAAATCAAAGGTAATCCTCTGGCAAACAAGCGCTTCAATGCCGTCCATTATGCGGGGAGTTCGTACGACGCAGTCGATATATCGAAAGTGGACAATTTTATGAAGCTTAAAGACCAGTCTTCTCTTGAAGAGTTAATCCCGTATTCATCACACATCACTGATAACCTCATTGTTACCAGAAACCATGATCTACTGGCGACCTGGCAGATTGACGGAGCTTATTTTGAATGTGTAGATGAAGCGGATCTAGCCTTGCTTACTGACCAGCTCAATACGCTGATACGTAGTTTTGATGGGAAACCCGTTACCTTTTATACGCATCGTATTCGGGTTAGAAAAGAAGTGCGACCTGTATTTGACAGCAAGATCCCATTCGTCAACAGAGTGATGAACGATTATTACGAATCGCTTTCGGCGGCTGAGTATTTTGAAAACAAATTATACTTAACCGTATGCTATAAACCGTTCAGCGCTGAAGATAAAGTGACGCATTTTCTTTCAAGGAAAAAGGGTAATAAAAATATCTTCGAAGAACCCATTAATGATATGAATGAAATATGTGGCAGATTGAGCACCTATCTCTCCCGGTTTCATTCCCGTCGTCTTGGGTTATATGAAGAAAATAATATAGTTTATTCAGAACAGCTTACGCTGTTCCAGAAACTGCTATCCGGGCGCTGGCAGAAAGTCAGAGTCACCAATAGTCCGTTTTATACATACCTGGGTGGTAAAGACCTGTTCTTTGGTAACGATGCTGGACAAATCACTGCCTCTGACCATGCCCGGTACTTTCGTTGCATCGAGATCAAGGACTACTTTCAGGAAACGGATGCCGGAATTTTTGATGCACTGATGTATCTCCCGGTTGAGTATGTACAGACTTCCTCTTTAACTCCGATAGACAAGCAGTCTGCAATCAAGGCGCTGGATGATCAGATCGACAAACTCGAAATGACCGATGATGCCGCTAAATCCTTGCTCGCTGATTTGAAAGTTGGTCTCGATATGGTCTCCAGCGGCTATATTTCTTTCGGGAAAAGTCACCAGACACTGATTGTTTACGCAGATTCGCCGGAGCGTCTGGTGAAGGACACCAATATTGTAACGACGACCCTGGAGGATTTAGGGCTGATCGTAACCTATTCAACCTTGAGTCTTGGCGCAGCGTATTTTGCTCAGTTACCTGGTAACTACACGTTACGGCCACGCCTGAGTTCTATCAGCAGTCTGAACTTTGCCGAAATGGAAAGCTTCCATAATTTCTTTACGGGCAAGGAGAAAGGAAATACCTGGGGTAACAACCTTATCACCCTGGGCGGCTCAGGAAATGATATTTATAACCTGAACTATCACATGACTACCGAGCATCAAAATTACTTCGGTAAAAACCCCACGCTGGGGCATACCGAAATTCTTGGTACGTCAAACGTGGGTAAAACGGTAGTGATGATGACTAAGGCTTTCGCCGCCCAGCAGTTCGGAACGCCGGAGTCTTTTCCACCTGAGAGGAAATTAAAGAAGTTAACTACAGTATTTTTCGACAAAGATCGGGCAGCGGAACCCGGTATACGTTCAATGGGAGGTGCTTACTTTCGGGTGAAAGAAGGAGAGCCGACTGGCTGGAACCCTGCGGCTTTGCCACCAACCAAACGAAATATTTCCTTTATGAAAGACCTGGTGAGGCTACTTTGTACGCTTAACAGTGAGCCGCTTGATGATTACCAGAACCGCCTGATTTCTGATGCCGTTGAGCGCCTGATGCAGAGGTCAAACCGCTCTTATCCGATCAGTAAGTTGCGACCACTCATTCTGGAGCCTGATGATACTGAAACCCGGCGGCATGGGCTTAAAGCACGCCTGAATGCCTGGGTGCAGGGAGGGGAATTTGGCTGGGTGTTTGATAACCCGGACGATACGTTTGATGTGGACAACCTGGACGTTTTCGGTATAGACGGAACGGAGTTTCTGGATAACAAAGTACTTTCCAGCGCCGCTTCATTCTATCTCATCTACCGTGTCACCATGCTGGCTGATGGCCGCCGACTCCTTATCTACATGGATGAGTTCTGGCAATGGATTAACAACGAAGCGTTCAGAGATTTTGTTTATAACAAACTCAAAACCGCGCGTAAGCTGGATATGGTGCTTGTCGTAGCGACACAATCGCCGGATGAACTAATTAAATCACCTATCGCGGCTGCCGTTCGTGAGCAGTGCGCAACACATATTTATCTGGCGAACCCCAAAGCGAAACGTAGTGAGTACGTAGACGAGTTGGAAGTGAGAGAACTTTATTTTGACAAAATTAAAGCCATTGACCCGTTATCTCGTCAGTTCCTGGTCGTCAAAAACCCACAGAGGAAGGGGGAAAGTGATGATTTTGCGGCTTTCGCAAGACTGGATTTGGGAAAAGCGGCGTATTACCTACCGGTTCTCAGCGCATCGAAACCCCAGCTTGAACTGTTCGATGAAATCTGGAAAGAGGGTATGAAGCCGGAAGAGTGGCTTGATACCTATCTGGAACGTGCAAACCTGATTTAAGGAATCCCTATGAAAAAGCATATCGTTGCGGCACTTATCGCCTCTGTTACGGTTATTTCTGGTGCTCAGGCTGGTGTTCCCGTTGCCATTGATGCAAACCCTGAATGGGCTGTCGAAGCGCAGCGCTGGACAGAACGCCTCAAACAGTGGCAGGACACCGTGAACCACTACCAGAAACAGATTAATGCCTATAAGCAGGAGCTGCTGACCAAAACGGGCATTCGTGATGTTCAGGGACTGGTGCAGTCTGCGCAATCTGTCAGTAAGGAGCTGGAGAATATTTACGACCAGGGGAACTCCTTCATTGATGATTACATTAAGAACCCGGAAGCCACCCTGTCTGAGCAAGCCAGATCACTACTGGCCGATTATAAGGTGACAAACACCTGTAAGGGGCTGGGATATACGGGCGACCTGGTGCGGGGCTGTGAAGCCTCGTTCCTGTCCCAACTGGCGGGGATCGAGTACGGCAATAAGCTGGAAAGTAAACTGCGTGAAGATAATCAGGAAATGGCCGACCTTATCGACCAGGTGAAGAACGCCCAGGACACGAAAGCCACGCAGGACGCGACAAACGCTGTATCTCTGGCAAGCCTGAAATTTAACAAGCTCAAATTTCAGTATGAAATGTATCGCGATAAGCAGCGCGATCTTGCAGAATACAAGGAGAAAATGTTACAGGCTGCTTTCCAGGAGAAACAATTAGGGGCTGTTAATAAAGAAACTCCAGTTGTTGATTATAAGGCAGCATTTGAGCAGCAGAGTTATGAAATGAACTGAGGGGGCATTTTGAAAAAATATGGATTAGTTGCGGCGTTGGGGCTTACATTCTTTCTTACCGGGTGTGAAGAGGTTAAATCTGTAGACTGGTGGCAGTCTCACGTAGACGATGCAACGAAAAAAGTAGCTGAATGCAAAAAGTCTGGGAGTGATAGCGAAAATTGTAAAAACGCTAAGGAAGGTTTGTTTAGGTATAAGCAATTACATCCTAAGCATGTTGACTATAAAGATGCATTCAAAAATGTATTGGGTAAAGATGGAAGTTAAAAGGAGCCACTATGGCAACTTCTAGGTATTTCCAGGCCGCTCATGACGTTATTGTTAAAACTCTTGACCAGTCTTTGACTGGTCAGTTAGATAACTTTTCTTCAATAGCGTCTCAGTTGGGTAAGTATGGTATTTCCATTTATATATTGTGGTATGCTTATACCACAATAGTTGGGAAGCAAAAAACCGCAGTGCAGGATTTTTTATGGAATCTATGTCGATTCTGGTTAATTCTTGTTTTTGTCAAAAATATGGGGGGGTGGTTAGATAGTGCAACTCAGGCCATTGATGGGCTGAAGGAAACATTTGCAGGAGGTGATCCTTGGAAATGGGTTGACGAGCTTTGGGAGAAAGTTCAGCAGGTAGCTGCATATCTTATGTCCAAAGATACTTCGAAGTATGTGAAAACAGATGGGGCAATCGCATCTTTATTAACATATGCTGGAGGGATAATTGCATTATTGCTAACTTCAATAGTTTATCTCGCCGCCGAAGTTACTATTAAGATACTTACTATTACCGCGCCGTTGTTTATTATTTGTCTTTCATTTGGTTTTTTAAGGCAGATGTTTAATAGCTGGCTTCAGTTAATATTTAGCTCATGCTTCATATTCTTGTTTTGTGGACTGGCAATTAAAGCGGGAATGACGTTCCTTAATGGCATTCTGACAATCTCGATAGCTAACGCAGATGAATTAAATCTGATATCAACAGGTGCTCAGGCCGGGGTTGCAGGTGCATTTATGGCCTGGATTATCTGGCAAGCCAAAACCTATGCTTCCCAGCTCGCAGGGGTAGGTGTTGAAGGCGCGATGCAAGGGGCAGCCGCAATGGGGATTGGTGCTGGCGTGTTCGGCGCTTCCCGTATGGGGCGTAATCTGCTTGGTATGGGTAAAAATGCAGGGATTGGCGCATGGAAAGGCGTTCGCCGTCAGGATGGAGGGTTCAACCAGTCTCCTGGTGTATCCGGTAAGTTGGGGAATCTGACCGGGCAGGGCGTTAATATTGGCGCTAAGAGGCTTCGCCAGGCTGCGATAGATGCGGCGAAAAAGAAATATGGAGGTTAACCGATTTATTATTTAAATCTGTCAACTCTGAGTATTCCGCAGTAAATATTCACTCCTCTATTTAGGTTCTCACATTATGAAACTACTTATCACGGCTATCGTGACGCTTTGCCTTGTCGGATGCCAGGCGTCACATAAACAACCTCCGGTATCCGGAAAAAGCGAACCTGTTAATTCAGCAGAGGTAATGCGCAATGGGGTTTAAACTCTCAGGATTAAAACTTCCCGGTTTTAACAAGAAAAAAGAAGTAACAGACTCTTCAACTACTTTTGAAGAGAAAAATGTATTGATGCAGGAGAAAATGAACCGCATTTATAAATTCGGTGGTATTGCAGGAATTGCCGTAGGTGTGTTGTCTCTGCTGGCACTGAATGGAGCGCTACCGTTAAAGAGTACGGTTGTCGAAGCTTATCTTATTAATGGTGTCACTGGCGTTGCTGAAAGACTGACTTCTGTTAAAAAAGAAAACCTCTCTGAAAATGAAGCGCTGGCGAAATACTTCATTACTCAGTATGTGAAGCGTCGTGAAGGGTATAACTATTTCAGTCTCCAGCATGATTATGATTATGTTCTGTTATACAGCGCTGAGAATGTGGCGACGGATTACAACGCTTTAATCAACGGCAACCAGTCACCAAAGGTTATTTATAATAAAGCGGAAAAAACCGCATCTGTTCAGGATAATCCGTCCGTGATTATCAGTCCGTCATCCCGGCGCGATGATAAGGATATGGGAGCATATATCCGGTTTAAATTAACCATTCGAAATGTCGCGACAGGCCAGGATGATTATGAATACTGGAACGTCCGGTTGACCTACCGTATTGAACCACAGGTCGAAATGGCATCGGGTGACCGAAACAATAACCCGCTTAAATTCGTTGTAACGAGCTATGTACGCGATAAAGAAGTGAAAGGGTGAAAACTATGAAAATGAATAAAGGAGCGCTAATTGTGGCGCTTCTGTTGGTGTCGCACGTCTGCCATGCAGCCGTTACGCCAGCAGCCAGCCGTTTTGATCCCCGTAATCAGATTGTCAGTTATAACCCGCAAAACACGACAGTCATAAACAGTGCGGTTGGCTATACAACCACACTGGTATTTGACGAGGATGAAACGGTCATCAGTGCCAGAACCGGCTTTCCCCAGGGCTGGGAAGTGAACAAAGAAGATAACCTGGTGTATCTCGAAGTGAAGCCCGTCAAACAGACCGTACAGAAGAACAGTACCGATGACAATGGCAACCAGTCTTCAGAGGTGGTCAGTGTAGCCCTTGATCCTGAAAACGACCTGGAACGCTGGCGAACAAACCTGTTTGTTCGCACAACAAAACGTAATTACAGCATGGAGCTGAACGCCCGAACGTTCCGGCAGCCGGATAAGATCGCGTTTGTTGTTAATTACCAGTACCCGCAGGAACGCCGGAAGGAGCAAGCCGAAATCGAGAAGAAACGGATTGAGGCTCTTAACAAGCGGCAGGAGGAGCAGGCAATCAACCGTTCTCTTGAAAATGCGAAGTCGCCCAAGAACTGGGATTACTGGAAGCGGGTAGCTGACGGCAGCCAGTCAATCAGCCCGGATTATGCGTATGACGATGGCCGCTATACCTGGTTTGGCTTCAGCCCCCTGAAGAAAATCCCCAGCGTCTTTGTTATGAGCGGCGAACAGGAAACGCTGACTAACCCGGTAGTCAAAAACAGCGGTAGTTTCACCGTTGTTGGTGTTCCTGTAGACCAGCGCTTTGTTTTGCGTATGGGAAATCAGGTTGTTGGGGTTGAAAACCGGGGCTTTGGCAAAGTCCGTCTTCCGGCAGGAGATACCGTTTCCCCGAACGTTGAGAAAGAGGTGATCCAGTGAGCGAACAGGAAAATAAAATCCCGACCGCTGTAGAAATTGAACAGGCACTACGGGAACGGCATCAGAAAGAAATTGAGCAAAACGATAAAACGGATAAGGGAGATGAAGATGACGGTAAATCAGTAAAACGCCTGGGTATCGAGAAGCTTAAAAAATCGCGTAAGGGGCTGGTGATTATTGTGGCCGCTTTCCTTCTGCTGGCCGCCGGGGTGTCTGTCTACTATATCCCGTCGATTATTCGTGCAATGTCCAGCGGTGATGATAAGCCTGCCAGTAATGCGGTATCTACTGGTTCAGTAAAACGCGCGACAGGACTCAGCGATGATGTTGATCCATTCAACACCAGGGAAGAACCGGCTAAGACGGAAGAACGGAAGGAAAGCAGCGGCAAAGCGGAAACGCCACCGGAAAAAGTACAACAAAACTTCAGTCGTGCGCTGGATGTGGCCTATGGGGGGAGCAGCTCTGCTTCCTCAAATTCCGGTGGTAGCTCATCAACGGCCAGCAATACCAGGAACGAGGGGGACGGCAGTGACAAACAGGCAGAGGTTCAGCCTGTTAATGCAGGGCAACCCGCGCAGCTTTCTAAAATTACGCGCGTTCCTTATGACCCTAACCTTTTCATTCCTGAAAATACCGCGATTAAGTGCTCGCTGGACAGACGATTTATTTCTGATCTGGCTGGCAAGCTGGTCTGTACGATTAATGAGGACGTATACAGTGCAAACAGGAATGTAAAGCTAATTGAAAAGGGAACAGCCGCATATCTGATGTATAAAACGGGCACGTTCAATCATGGTCAGGGAGCCGTGTTTATCGCTGCTACGAAGCTTAGAACACGTAAGGAACCTTTCATTGATATTCCGCTGATTGATACACAGGCGGCGGGAGCGCTGGGTGAGGCCGGGGCTTCAGGCTGGATTGACACACATTTTGCAGATCGCTTTATGGGCGCGATGATGGTTGGCATGATCCCCGATGTGGCACAGGCCGCAAGTGGAGCGGCTAAAAGTAATAAAGACAATCAGACCGACTATACAGCTAACAGTCGCCAGGCTTTTGCTGATATAGCACGCGAAGCGTTTGCAAACAGCGTAAATATCCCTCCAACGCTTTATAAAAACCAGGGGGAAATCATTACTCTGATCGTTGGTCAGGATTTGGATTTCTCCAGCATCTACAAATTAAAAATGGTGGGTACCCGGAGGTAATTTGATAACGCTGGATATCAAAGAGTTTTCAATGCTGTTAGGAATAAGGGAAAGCGAAATATACCATCATATTCGTAAGGGCATACCAATAAATGGCGTTCCTTTCCCCAAACCACTGAAACAAATCAAAACGCATCGATTTAATTACGAAGAAGTCATGCGTTTTATTGAAGATCTTAAAGGAAAAGGTGAATTATGAAGGATGCAGAGAACAGACATATTGTTTATGAAATAATAGATGAATACTTCCACCACTGGCTTAATGAAGTCGATGGTTTAACTGAAATCGCGGTAAATCGGCCTGATGAACTGTTTGTTAAAGTGAGTGGGAAATGGCAGCAGCATGAATTAAAAATGGATTTTAAAGATTGTATGTCATTTGCAGGGGCAATTTCTGATTATCATGATGGTGGGTCGGTTACGCCAGAATATCCCTTACGTTCTGTTACGCTCCCCGGAGGGGAGCGTGTACAAATAGTTATTCCCCCGGCAACGGAACGGGAAACGGTGTCTATTACAATCCGTAAGCCGTCCAGTGTGTTTATCGACCATGATACCTTTGTTAAACAAGGGTTTTACTCAAGGCTAAATCAAGGGGGGAAATTCAGGGATAAAGAAGATGAATTATCTTCAATGTTTAAAGATAATTGTTTTGAACAATTTGTCCCTGAATGCCTGGTTAAGGGTAAAACGATGGTATTTTGTGCCGGAACGGGGGCGGGTAAAACCACCTTTGCAAATGCCTGTCTTCAGTACATACCCCATCATTTACGATGTATTTCAATTGAAGATACAGATGAAGCAAAGTTCAGGTTCCACAAAAATCATGTGAAATTGTATTACCCGTCAGAAGGGGAAAGTAGCACTGTCAGTTCCGCTTCTCTTTTACGTTCTGGTTTTCGTATGAACCCGGACAGAATCCTCATGACTGAGGTTCGCGGCGCGGAAGCCTGGGATTTTCTCAAAGGCTCAAGTTCCGGCCATGCAGGGAACCTTACAACCGTCCATGAGAGCACCCCTGAAGATGCTGTGCTTGGACTGGTTCAACGGTGCTATATGAACCCTGAATGTCAGAATTTGCCTTATAACATTATATTGCGGAGGGTGTTAAGCAACGTCGATGTGATTATGAGTATTAAGTACATCGATGAGGAAGATAACCGATTTGCATCGGGTATTTACTATCGTGATATTCATTTTCAGGAATACTTTGAAAAGCTGAAGGAGTGATTATGTCTCTGAAACTACCCGATAAAGGCCAGTGGGCTTTTATCGGTCTGGTTATGTGTCTTGTGACGTATTATACTGGCTCAGTTGCTGTTTACTTCCTGAACGGAAAAACGCCGCTTTATATATGGAAGAATTTTGATTCCATGCTGCTGTGGCGGATAATAACAGAGAGTAATATACGGACAGATATCAGGTTAACCGCAATCCCCTCTCTTTTATCAGGTATGGTTTCGTCTCTCATTGTGCCTGTTTTTATTATCTGGCAACTGAATAAAACGGATGTTGCTCTTTATGGTGACGCGAAGTTTGCCAGTGATAATGATTTAAGAAAATCGAAACTTCTGAAATGGGAGAAAGAAAACGATACTGATATTC
This sequence comes from Enterobacter cloacae complex sp. GF14B, assembly GCF_004136805.1. NCBI lineage: Bacteria > Pseudomonadati > Pseudomonadota > Gammaproteobacteria > Enterobacterales > Enterobacteriaceae > Enterobacter > Enterobacter cloacae complex sp. GF14B. The sequence continues at coordinate 18,981 of NZ_QFRV01000040.1, read as the reverse complement.
TTGTAGGTGCATATAAAGGTAAATACCTGTGGTATACCGCACCAGATTTTGTATCACTTGGCGCAGGAACCCGCGCAGGTAAAGGGGCTGCAATAGGTATTCCAAACCTGCTGGTCAGGAAACATTCCCTGATTGCATTAGATCCAAAACAGGAACTGTGGAAAATCACCAGTAAGGTACGTGAAAAACTGCTGGGTAATAAGGTCTATCTTCTTGACCCTTTCAACAGTAAAACGCATCAGTTTAACCCGCTTTTCTATATTGATTTAAAAGAAGAGAGCGGGGCTAAAGACCTGCTGAAGCTGATTGAGATCCTGTTCCCGTCTTACGGTCTGACCGGAGCGGAAGCACACTTTAATAACCTCGCGGGGCAGTACTGGACGGGGCTGGCAAAATTGCTTCATTTCTTTATTAACTACGACCCCTCCTGGCTTGGTGAGTTCGGGCTTAAACCTGTTTTCTCAATTGGTTCTGTAGTCGATTTGTACAGCAACATCGACCGGGAGCTGATACTCAGTAAGCGAGAAGACCTGGAGGGAACAAAAGGACTTGATGAAAACGCGCTGTATCATCTGCGCGATGCCCTGACCAAAATCAGGGAGTATCACGAAACCGAAGACGAACAACGTTCGAGTATTGATGGTTCGTTTCGTAAGAAAATGAGTCTGTTTTATCTTCCGACTGTTCGCAAATGTACAGACGGCAATGATTTCGACCTTCGCCAGTTGCGCCGGGAAGATATCACTGTTTATGTTGGCGTTAATGCTGAAGATATGTCCCTGGCCTATGACTTCCTCAACCTGTTCTTTAACTTCGTTGTGGAAGTCACGTTACGAGAAAACCCTGACTTTGACCCGACACTGAAACATGACTGTCTGATGTTCCTGGATGAGTTTCCGTCTATTGGTTACATGCCAATCATTAAAAAAGGTTCGGGTTATATTGCCGGGTTTAAACTCAAACTTCTGACGATTTACCAGAATATCAGTCAGCTTAATGAAATCTATGGTGTTGAAGGTGCCAAAACGCTGATGAGTGCGCATCCCTGCCGGATTATCTACGCTGTCAGTGAAGAAGATGACGCTAAAAAGATTTCGGAAAAGCTGGGCTATATCACCACCAAATCGACAGGTTCAAGCAAGACAAGCGGACGCTCAACGTCGAAAAGCAGTTCAGAAAGTGAGGCGCAGCGCGCCCTTGTGCTCCCGCAGGAGCTGGGAACGCTGGATTTTAAAGAAGAATTTATCATTCTTAAAGGTGAAAACCCGGTTAAAGCTGAGAAAGCCCTCTACTTCCTCGACCCGTATTTTATGGACAGGCTGATGATGGTAAGCCCCAAACTTACCGAGTTAACCGCCTCTCTGAATAAGACTAAAAAAGTATTGGGTGTTAAAGGGCTTAAATATCCTTCTAAAGAAAAAATGCTCTCCGTCGGTGAGCTGGAGTCAGAGGTTTTACTATGAAAAAAATGTTAATGGTCAGTGTCCTTTTTCTCTCTGCCTGTTCCTCTCCGCCTGAACCACCACAGGTTGACTGGGAACAGAATCCTGAAACGGTGAATACACAATTAATGGACTGGCAACCGACATACTCAGTTATTAAATCAGACAAGGTTAATTCATCGTGGGTTAAGGTTATCCATAATTTCAGGCCTGAAAACCGCCTTTACGATGATGCTGTTTTTTATTCTGTTGCACATTCTGATTCAGTGATTGTTGAAACCAGTAACGGAACAGACTTTTTCACAGCTAAAAACTGGTTGAGGGCGAACGGTGCAAACGGTGTCATACAGTATCGTTATAAAATGAACTGTTTTTCTTGCCGGACTACCAGTGTTTATTTATCACGATAACGCCGGATTAATAAAATTCTTGTAATTTTATTGAGCCGGGGTTGAACAACCGCAGGGCGTTAGTTGCCCGTTATCCATGAGGTGTATATGAAAAAGACCGTAACCACGGCAGTGCTGCTTTGTGCGTTCGCTGCCGGAACTGCTCATGCTGAGGAAAAGGCCGACCCGAACGATCCATGTGCAATGGTGTTATGCCTTGCCGGAAAACTTGACGGAAGTAGTCCGGCAGAATGTGACCCGATGTATAAAAGTTTTATGTCAATCAGGAAAAAGAATAAACATGGTTTTTTACCCGATCACACGGCAGATGCCAGAAAGAAAAAACTAAATGAATGTCCTGCGGCTGATGCAGGTACAGTAAGTAAAATTATTTCAAGCTTTGGCCGATTGAAAAACTTTTAATTCTGTTTGATTTAATTCTGATGTGAATACGCAAGTTTCAGGTTTGAGACTGGAACTTGCGAACATTTTTTACAGGGGTGGGAGGATGAAAATTATTAACGTACCTGATGCAAGAAGTGTGAGAATTGCCGGAATTGAAATTATCGATAGTGTCAAATCGGTCGCTTCTGTTTTTACTGAAATTTTGTTGTTTATGGTCTGGTTTCCGGCAATTGTCTATGGGCTTTATCGTTTTGTTATCGTTTTGTGGGATGCTTCCTTAAAGCCGCAATCGCTCATTGAGTTTATTAATTTCATGGTTGAGTTATACAGCTATGTACTTCCTTCGTTGGCTGTTATCGCAGTGGCTTTAGTCGTCGTTTTATCCATTTTTAAAAGACTCTCAGCAATATGGGAGGGAAGAAAGCAATGAGACATTTTTTTAATGTTCTTTCCTTTGCTGTTGCCCTGTTGCCAGCTACATTGTGTGCTGCTCAGATTCAGGGGAAAGTTATTCGCGTTCTCGATGGAGATACCATCGAAGTTAAAACACTACCCGCGAAAATTGTTGTGTATGAAGTTCCGATTCGAGTCCGATTGATAAATATCGATGCACCGGAAAAAAAACAACCCTTTGGTCGCTGGTCAACCAATCAACTTAAAGCCCTGCTGGCAGGGCAATCAGTTACCGTCTCTTATACGCAAACAGATCGCTACGGGCGAGTCCTGGGACGAGTGGTGACAGCGAACGGCACTGAGGCTAACCGCCAGCAAGTGCTAAAAGGGGCTGCATGGGTTTATGACAGGTACAACACCGATAACTCATTACCGGCTCTGCAACGGGAAGCTCAGACACAGAAGCGCGGCCTGTGGGCTGACAGTAATCCCGTTCCTCCGTGGGAGTGGCGTCATAAACAAAACTGACGCGCTTCGCTTGTCCAACCCCTCCTCTGCCTGAAGAAAATCTTCAGGCAACGTCACGGTTTTTAATATACATGGTGCGCATATGGGTAAATTAACTCTGGTAGAGCAGGCTTTACGGCTCCATAAAGAATATTACGGTGAAGATAATTTTGGTACTGTCGTAAAGGATTGTGATTACTATCCTAAAGTGGCAGAGATTTTTATAAACAGAAAGAATCGTAAAATTTATTCGAATCTTGATATCGAACCCGTTGCTTCAACCGTCGTTCATACGGGAAGTAGCCCTGTTATGGCTAAAGCCGGGAGGATTAAAAAGCTTATGTTTAAAGATGGTTCGGGAGCATACCGGATTCATCTTGGTCAAAATGAAGTGGTTCATATTATTCGCTTCATTCTTAACTCTAAAGTCAGAATGGAGTACGCAGTTGGCACAACCAAAAGTATGTCGATGCTTCATAATCTTTGCGAAGCTGGACGCGCTAAATTAAACCGCTCTTTACCCCGTAAAGGTATCTGGAAAATCGGGTGTTACGACGGCGTTTATTATCACGGTAAGGCAAGGAAGGAAGAAATAGAAAACGCTTTACGTTTTTCTGTTCATCCAAAGTTTAATGAGCTGGAGAATGACTTTAATCAGTTCTTTTCGGATATTGATTTCTACACCCGTTATGGTCAGTCAGGAATGCGAAAAGTGCTTTTTACTGGTCCTCCGGGCACAGGGAAAACGACTATCGCAAAAGCTTTGGGGGCAAAATATCAGGATAAATATGTATTTGTTTATGCTGATGATTACTTTAAAGATGTTTGCTATGCCGCAGCTCAAAAGAAAATACCCGTTATCATAATAGCTGAAGAGGTTGATGAACTTTATCGGGCTGATGCCGGAACGTTAAGTTTTCTTGATGGGGCTGATACACCGCGAAATCTTGCCGGGACATATGTTATTTTTTCAACGAACTATCCTAACCGGATTGATCCGCGCATCAGAAAACGCCCTGGCAGAATTGACAGAATCATATCTGTAGGTGCTTTTCGGACTAAAGCCGCTGCCGCTTGTGCCAAAATGTACTTACCAGACGATATAAATATTGACCTTAAAGAACTTGGCGCGGTGCTGGACAGAACGACTCCTGCTGAAATAAAGGAGATAATAAATATTGCTATTGGCATGATTCGCGGAACAAAAAACGAATTAACAGTAGATGTAATCAAGAATGCGCGTGCCTTTTTGAAAGGAACCCTTGACCTTAGTGTGCAGGAGGCAGAAGAAGACATAGAGGAAAGGGAAGAAATCTTTAAAAAGAATGGTGCGCAGCCTGACTATTCAAGTTACCTTGAGGATTGATTAATGAGACTTTTTATTGCAGAAAAACCGTCTTTAGCAAAGGCTATTTTTGAAGGACTGGGCGGAAATCCCAATACAGAAAAGAAAAACGGCTATTTTGAACACGGTTCTGATGTCGTTACCTGGTGTTATGGTCATATGCTGGAGCTTTACGACCCACAGGATTATGACGACAAATATTCCAACTGGCGTTATAGTGATTTACCCATTAAAGCGGTTTATCCGCCAAAATATAAAATCAAGCCTGAATCAGAAGCACAGACCCGCATTATTTTGTCTCTTATCGATAAAGCCGACAGCATCGTTCATTCAGGCGACCCCGATGATGAAGGATGTTTGCTGGTTGATGAGATTCTGGGTTATGCCGGAAACAAGAAACCCGTCCAGCGACTGCTTGTTGCCGACCTCAACCTTGCGCCAGTGCAAAAATCACTGTCGAATTTACAACCTAACGATAAATTTCGCGGTATGACGTTAAGCGCCCTGGCGCGTTCCCTGTGCGATCAGGGTTTTGGCTATAACATGACGCGGGGATGTACATTAAAAGGCCGTGAGAAGGGCTATGACGGCGTTCTGAACGTTGGCCGGGTACAAAGTGCCGTTCTTGGTCTGGTGAACATGCGCACGCTGGCGAACCAGAATCACACAGAAAGCTTTTATTACGATGTATTCGCCAGTCTGTCGATGAACGGGCATCAGATTAAGGCGAAATATCAGACAACAGACGACGATCAGATAGACGAGAAAAAACGCCTGATCTCCGAAGCTCAGGCCGCGCATATTGCCGGACGTGTTACGGGTAAGGATGCTATTGTTACTATCGCGACGACAAAGCCGGAAAATAGCAAGCCTCCGCTTCCGCTTAACCTTTCCACGCTTCAGCAGCTCTGCGCAAAGCGATTTGGTTATTCTGCAAAAGATACGCTCGATGTGATGCAGGGGCTGTATGAAACTCACAAGCTTCTGACCTATCCACGTTCTGACAATCGCTATCTTTCAGATGAGCATTATTACCAGGCCGGAGATATTGCCACTGCTATAGCGGCCACCGTACCCGAACTGGCGTCTGCGATCGTAGATATGGATAAAGGCCAGAAACACAAAGCCTTTAATGCCAGTAAGATTGAGGCGCACCACGCCATCATCCCGACGACAAAAAGCGGAGCCGGTATTCAGCTTAATGAAAAAGAGCGGAACGTTTATAACCTGGTGTCCGTCTACTTTATCGGGCTGTTCTACCCGGATGCGATCCGCAACAAGACGAAAATCCACTTTGATATTAAGGGGGATACCTTTACGGCCACACAGAGCGTTCTGGTACAAAAGGGCTGGGAAGCGCTGGGTAAGGATAGTGATGACGAGGACGAAACCGAAGATGCCGGAACGGACGGTTTTGACCTTTCATTGCTGAAATTTAATGACAGCGGCCTGTGTGAATCGGCAGACGTGGACAAGAAAAAGACTACACCACCTCGCTATTTCACAGAGTCAACGTTACTGGCCGCCATGACGAGTGCGGCAAAATTCATTGATGATCCGGCTCTCAGAAAGGCGCTGGAAGCGAAAGACGAGGGCAGCAGTGATCGTGGCAGTATCGGAACGGAAGCCACCCGCGCGGGTATTCTTGAGAAACTGGCGGCAAATACCGGGCTTATCTCCATCGAAAAAGAAAAGGGGTATTCGGAGCTGGTATGGAAAACCACAAAACAAGGCCAGGAGTTTTGCGCTGCACTGCCTCCTGAAATCACTAAACCGGATATCTCCGCTCTGTGGGCTGAAAAGCAGTCTCAGATCAAAGCCGGAGAGCTGACAGTTGAGGAGTTTATTAAGGAAAATGATGAGTACGTCCAGGGGTTAATCGACGAGCTGGACAGGAACGGAATTTCGATTTCTTCAAATGCCACGCCCTGCCCGGTTTGTAACAACGGTTTCCTGCGTAAGCGTAAGGGGCAAAATGGCTTTTTCTGGGGATGCTCCTGCTACCCTGAATGCAAGACAACATTCCCGGACAAAGACGGCAAACCGGATATGGAAGCAAAATCCAGATCAGAAGGTTCCATGTCCCGGCTCGAAGCCCCCTGCCCTTCATGCAGTAAAGAAATTATTATCCGGCCTAAAGGCTTTTTCTGTTCCGGGTGCGAGTTTAAAATCTGGTCTGAAGTGTCAGGAAAAAAACTGACACAAAATCAGGTTGAGACATTAATCAAAAAAGGTAAAACCGGAGAGATTAAAGGCTTTACCAGTAATAAAACCGGGAAAAAGTTTGACGCTGCAATTGTTTTGCAGGATAAAACTACGGGTAAACTTGGGTTTCAGTTCAGTAAAAAATAAGGATTAACTCGATGAGTGAAAATGAAACGTTTGACGCAACAAAAAAGCTACTCCTGAATATTCGCTCTGTTCGTGTTTTTGCGCGAGAAACCAGCTTTGAACAACTGCTGGAAATGCAGGAAAAGCTTAACGCCGTGATCGAAGAACGTCGTGAAGAAGCAGAGCGTGAGGCAGCAGAACGCGCAGAGCGCGAAAGAAAGCGCCAGGAACTGCTCCAGTTGATTGCCGGAGAAGGTTTTTCACCGGAAGAACTGCTTGGCCTGTCCGAAGATGCGCAAAAAACACGCAAAAAGACGTTGCCAAAAGCGCCGCCTAAATATCAGTTTGATGAAAACGGCGAAACGAAATACTGGTCTGGTCGTGGCCGGACACCAAAACCAATCGACGAAGCGTTAAAAGCTGGCCGTTCTCTTGATGAGTTTCTCATCAAAAAAGATGCTTCCAGCACTGCTGGTGACGAACAGTAATCTAACAAGCCTCTGACACTGCGTCAGAGGCTTTTTTTTAGCAAAAAGGGCGCGGGGGGTTATGGTGAAGAAATCTTTGGATATCTTCGCGGGGATAAGGGAAGTAGTCTCTGATATCTTTGGTTTCTAACTTACCAGTGCAGTGATACGTCTGAAAATAGATCCACTCTGCTATTGTTTTGTAGATGTGATTTCCCATGTTCGCGCTTTGAGAACCATACTGCATGACTTGTGCATCCAGGTCATTACACATCTCCGGCGGAGTGAGTACATGATATGTCCTGCATAACAGCGGGCGGTAATTGTAGATTGAGCATGTTCCCTTCTCAGACAAAAACGGACATTTTGACTCATGCCCGGTCGTAAGCGGGTTGTCTCTGGCAGTAAGTTTACTTGCTTGTGCAATATGTGTTGCCTCAAGCGCGGTTAAATGAACATCCATTTTACAGCACGAAGAGCACCCCTTTTGACAGGAGGTAAACGTGCTCACAAATTCTTTGTTAAAACGATCCAAAAAGGCGTACATCTGTTTTAACTTGAGGTAAATATTACCGGATTGAGTATTGAGTTTATTTATGAGTGCCTTTAACTCATCGAAATACTTATCAGGTACGGGTTTCAGATTGGTATAGCCGGGTAATGTTTCGCCTGGCTCCAGGTGGATCACTGAGTTAGGTTTGATATCCATTGCTTTTGCTTCCTATATTCTTCTCGCGCTGGTTGTTCATTTGACACTAAAACAAGCGTCATACAATGGCAAGGTGTCAAGCCCAGCAGTAAATCACGCTTGCCAGCAAACCAGTTTCCTGCAGCCGGTTTGGCCGTTGATTTTTGCCAGCAATATTACCCGCTCGATGCCCGCCCTGGGCGTGAAATTGCCAGCAAAAAAGATTGCCGCTATCAAAGGTGTGGTTTATATTATCTGTATCGTACGATACAGATAATGGAGAAGCTTAATAGATGACTGAAAAAATCACTGACGAGGAACTGGTAGATTTGTTGGAGGCGCTCAAAAGAGCACATGGTATGGGCGTTTGTTCAAAGGCGGTTAAGCTGGCACAGCGTTGCGCTGATGTGTTCCCTGCTATTGTTGCAGAGTTACAGGAATATCGGAACGCCGCTAAGCGAACTTCAGCATGACAAGAGCCACGGAACGCGCTTACAGCGAGCTACAACAGGCGTTTGATTTCTATAACCAGCGCCTTTTTGACGGCGAACTCCCTGACTGTCTGATTACGTTCCAGCGCGGCAAGAACACAATGGGCTATTTCAGTTACAGGCGCTTTGTTGCTGCTGACGGCAGCGGCAGGATGATTGATGAAATCGCCCTCAATCCTGAATACTTCCCGGTGTACCCGCTTATTGAAGTCATGCAAACGCTGGTTCATGAGCAGTGCCATATGTGGCAGTACCACTACGGCAACCCGTCGCGTAAGACGTACCACAATGCGCAGTGGGCGGCAAAAATGGAAAGTATCGGACTTATGCCCTCCTCCACCGGGAGACCTGGTGGTGCGAAAGTCGGCCAGAAGATTAATGACTATCCGATCCCTGGTGGCCGCTTCCAGCGCGTCACACTGGAACTGTTCCAGGGGCAATTTGCTTTGAGCTGGTTTGATCGCTTCCCTGTCCAGGTCGAACAACAAAAAGATATGACCGCCGTAATAGAGCAATGGCGCGAAACGCTTGCTCTGGCGCATCAAAATGCTGAGGCCGGGATTGATATAGAAGCGGTGCTTTCTATGGCTCTGCTGCCGTCAGTGTCACCGCAGAACGGGAGCCATTCAGATGATATGGCCGGGAGCAATGACAATGATTTGTCAGTTGCAGCATTTGAGGACAAGCCAAAACGAAATAAAGTTAAATATCAGTGTCGCGGGTGTGGCGCTGCCGTGTGGGGCAAAGCCGGACTGAATATTGAATGCGGCGATTGCGAGCTGGCTTTCATCGAAAATTAATTGCCAGCAAATTTTCCCGGTCACATCTGTTGGCCAGTGTTTTTTGCCAGCAAAGTTTCTTCCCGGGTTCGCGCCGGCAGCGCAAAAATGACAGCAAAAGAGGGGTATCATGGGGCATTACACAATCAGAACGAATGACGACGAAGATCAGGCCATTAAAAAGGCGCAGGAAGCGACCGGACAGGCATCAGCCAGCAAAACCTTTATGACGGCTATCCTTGAGCTTCAGCGTAACAGAGACGAGATGGCGCAGCTACGGCGTGAACTGGCGCAGGAAAAAGCGCGGAGTCAGGAGCTGGTATCATCGGTAAAACAATTCCGTTCCAGCCTGAACAATCTGTTTGATCTGGCTGACAACCCTTAAATAACAAGGAGCGAAACGTGCATACCACAAATGCGATTATCCTGTGCCTGGTGTCATATCCCTGCATCGTTGCATGGGTTATCTATAAAAACAGATTTGTCGATTACTTGTTTTTAACTCTGCTTGCTTGTTTGGGGAGCATTTTTTCAGTCGTATTGTATAAACAGCCCGACTACTCATTGACCATATATCAGGCCGTTGCTGTCGGCTATGCTGCCGTGATCATGCCAACGGTGTTAGTTTTGAGTGTCGTTAATATCTTCATGGGAAAAGCAGAGAGAACGTGCAAATGAATACACTGGCTGCACTGGAAAATACGTTTCGTGATATGAGAAAGCATGGCTGCCAAACAGTCATGGTCACGCAGTCTTTAGCTGATTTTGGCCGCTACAGCTATAAACCGCGCCCTGCATTTCAGGACTGGATCGAACGGCTGAAGACTGGCGAACGTCTGCCGCGAGGCCGTTACTTTGTTGGCAAGAAGCCTGGTGGCCGCCTGGTGCTCATTGATGAATTGGGGGGAACATGGACAGAAAAAGTAACAGTGATTCATACCAACGCTGGATGATAGAGAAGGCTGACAAAAGGGAAAGGACGCAAATCAGTATGTCGTTCGTAAAGATGAAGGACGTACTTTTTAACGTGCTGGCTATCGGTACTGTTTTAGCAGCCCTGGTGGTGATCTTTTATGAAGTGCAAAGCAGCTTATAAATTGATGGCCGTTGACAATGAATGTCATACTACCTGACCGGGCAATGCCGGAAGATTTCTTTCACGGGTGATGGTTTGTGATCCCGGCATTGTTCCGGCGCTCTCTCGTAAATTCTCGCGCCCAATCCCCCTCGCAAAACCTCAGAATTCACGTAACGCACCGCGATTTCGGCAACCATCAACCCTAACGTCCTTATGTTGTTGGGTTTGCCGCAGAACAATTTATTCATTTAAAATAGATTTAAACGAAGCGGGAAACCGCAGACGTAAAAAAACCGACTGGTGAGGTCGGCTTTTTTACGGTTCCGGTGCGAGCTGGTAACTCAGCCCGGAAGGGAAACTCTCTACAACTGACAATAGTATGATAATCCGTGAAGCCTGATTATGCAATATGACGGGCAGTGACTGTGCGTTAACGGTTTGCCTGAACGTTAGATAAACGTATAATCAGAGGGTTAGCTCTGTGGTGAGTCTCTCCCTGCATTCCGCTAAATGCGGCATGAACAGGTTCAAAGTCCTGACAGGTAATACAGGTGGTGCTGGTTATCTGTGCTCTGGCAGGAGTGAGACTCTCTACAACTGACAAGACGAAGAGAAGCCGTGGTGACAGGCAGTGTAAGAGCAAGCCACGGTGTCTTTACTCCATTTATGGAGAAAACGGATGATTAACCTGTTAATCATCGTTCTGAGGGCGGTAGCGGCGCTTGCAAACGCGCTGATTGCCATTCTGGAACTGATCCGCCAGTTCATCGACTAATGAACACGGAAACGTAATTAAGGCCGGAGGAACACCACCTCCGGCCTTTAATAAAAATATAGTTTAGTTACAACATTCACTAGTCTGTACTAACCACCACACACCTGACCTTCTGCGCACAAGTTACCTTTAATCACTCCTAAACAGGCATTTCATGAAACTCCCCTGTTCTTGCATCGGTAACAGGGGTCTGACGCTCAGTGGAACGAAAACTCACGTTAAGCAACGTTTTCTGCCTCTGACGCCTCTTTTAATGGTCTCAGATGTCCTTTGGTCACCAGTTCTGCCAGCGTGAAGGAATAATGGCCGAGCATATTGATATGTCCGTGGCAAAGCGGGGAGAGGCGTGCGATATCTTCATCATTCAGTGTTTCACCCTGCGCCCGGAGATGATCCAGGGCTGCCTGCATATAAATAGTGTTCCATAACACGACGGCGTTAGTGACCAGCCCCAGTGTGCCCAGTTGATCTTCCTGACCGTCGGTATATCGTTTTCTTATCTCACCTTTTTGACCGTGACAGATGGCTCTGGCAACGGCATGGCGACTTTCTCCCCGATTAAGCTGGGTCAGAATGCGCCGGCGGTAATCTTCATCATCAATATAATTAAGCAGATACAGCGTTTTGTTGATGCGCCCCACTTCAATGATTGCCTGAGTCAGTCCGGAAGGACGTTCACTTTTCAGCAATGAACGGACCAGCACTGAAACCTGTACTTTGCCCAGCTTCAGGGAGCCAGCGGTCCGGATCATTTCGTCCCACTGAGGGGTTCTAGGGATTTTCCGTCCAAAAACGACAAAGTGCTCTGGAGGCCCCGCCGTCTGTGGCCTCCAGAGGGGTATTACTTTTTTCGAGATCCCTATTTGGGCTCTGTTTGAGTAAGATTTAGTCTTTTTGGGCTAAATCCATGGCATTCGAAGAACGTGTCCAAATCTTGTCCGAGGCAGAACAAGATGAGTTATATGGACCCCCCGCTTTCACCTCCGCCGACCAACGCTTCTTTTTCTCGCTGAACGATAAGGAACTGGCGATCGCTAAAAGCCTCCGTCATCGGGGCCAGCGTTACATGCTGGTGGTACTGCTGGGCTATTTCAAAGCCAAGCCGGTGGTGCTGAATCCCGGCTTTCATCAGATCAAGCAGGACCTCAAATACGTTTATCAAACCGTTCTACCAGGCCCAGGCTGTAGACCCTTTAATCTCACGCCAAAAGAGAACGAACGGATTTACCAACGTGTTTTCCAGCTCTGCAACTACCAGCGCTGGAATGTCAAAGACCATGGAGCGGCGTTGAGAGATTACTTATCCCAGCAAGCCAGAGCCTGGACAGCGCCTAGGCACCTCTTCGATGCGGCCAATGAATATTGTTCGGGGCAGAAGATCGCAATCCCTGCCTACAGCACGCTGCAAAAGATCATCAGTCAGGTGGTGGGAGACGAACAGGAACACATGGCCGCGCACCTTGAGCGTGCAATGTCACGCGGTCTTAAGCAAGCACTGGCGGAGCTCGTGAACGGCACAGGTCCACTGCCGTTCCGACAGTTGCGACAATCGGCTCGTAACTTCACCGGAACCGAGTTGGAGAAAGAACTGATTGTCTATCGCCATATCCAGCATTGGATGCCGGAAGTGGATCTGCTGTTGAGCACGCTATCACTGTCGCAGAAAAATCTGCAACACCTGGCAGAGAAAGTCGACTACTACGGTGCCAAACTGAAACGTCAAACCGTAGGCAGCCAATGGCTGTATTTATTGTGCTATCTTCAAACGCGATGGCAGCAAGCGCTGGAACGTATTGCCGATGGCTTTGTGCATCATGTCAGACAGACCAAACAGAAGGCAAAGGATTATGCGCAGGAAGCGGTGTTTAAGGATTGGCAAAAAGCAGCTAAAAATGTCAGCAAGGCAGCTGAAGTACTGCACCTGTTCATTGATGACAGCATTGATCTGCAACTACCGTTTGCAACAGTAAGACAGCAAGCACTGAGCCTGCTGACCAAAAGGGATCTGGAATCTGTATGTCTCTTCCTGAACGAGCAGCGACGATCGGTCGATGAAGCCATGTGGCAGTACTGCGACGAGAAAGAAAGTCTGCGGAAAGGTTTGCTGCGAGAGTTGTTCCTATGTCTGCGCTTCGAAGGCTGCGACGGCACCCAGCACTTAGCGGCCGCCTTGGCGAAAACACAAAACGAACTCAACGGCCAGGACGCTCAGTTGCAAACTGCCGACACCAGACTCCTTTCCAAAAAATCACGTGAATTCCTGCTGGATGGTGAAGGGAATATCCTGATCGATCGTTATGAGTGGTTCCTCTATCAACAGATTCCTGATCGCCTGAATGGCCAGCTGACGCTGCCTGATATCACTAAATACCGGGCACTCGACGCCGACCTGATCGACGGGGAACATTGGCGAAAAAACAAATATACGCTGCTTCAACAGAGCCATTTTACAAAATTAGCGGAGGAGCCTGAAAAGCTGATCAAACAGATGGCCATGGAATTGGATACCCGTTTGTACGAAGTCGGCGAATATCTTGAACAGGAAGACAACCGGAATATCATCTTGCGTAATCCGCAGGGTAAACGCTTCTGGCGCCTGCCTTCGGCCAGCAAACATCATCTGGTCAACAATCCCTTCTTCCAGCAAATTCCCACAACGGGGATTGCGGATGTACTGCGCATGGTTGATCGTGACACCGGTTTCATTGACTGCTTCGCTCATGTGCTGGGTTCCCAATCCAGAAGCCGTTCCCATGAATATGACCTGTTGGCAATTCTGGTCGGCAATGCAACCAATCAAGGCATTTACGGCATGGCACAGATCTCTGATCGTACCTATGATCAGCTCAGCACTATCCAGGCGAACTATCTTCGCCTGGAAACATTGAATGCTGCTAACGACAACATCAATAACGCGACAGCCAAGCTACCCATCTTCCGGTACTACAACATCCAGGAAGATGTGATCCACGCCAGTGCCGATGGTCAAAAGTTCGAAGCCCGGCGCGAGACCTTCAAAACCCGTTATTCGTCGAAGTACTTTGGCACTCAAAAAGGTGTTTCTGCCATGACCTTGATCGCCAATCACGCTGCGATCAACGCCAGAGTGATCGGCGCCAACGAACATGAATCGCACTACATCTTTGATTTGTTGATGAGCAATACGTCAGACATCATTCCGGATGTGCTCTCAACCGATACCCATGGGGTGAACCATGTGAACTTCGCGTTACTGGATCTGTTCGGATACCAGTTTGCCCCACGCTATGCCCAGGTTGGCAAAGTGATCAATGACATGTTTGATGTCAAGGAAGACAAAGAACACCGAATTCAGCTGTGCTTAAAAAAGCCAATCAATACCCATCGTATTGCGCAGCACTGGGATACCATCCAACGGATTGCAGTATCACTTAAGCAGCGGAAAACAACGCAAGCCACCTTGGTGAGAAAGCTCTCGGAGTACAAGCGCAATCACCCGCTGCTGGAAGCCCTGACGGAATACAATCGCCTGGTGAAAGCGAATTATCTACTGTGCTACATCGATGATGCCAGTTTAAGAAACTATGTTCAGCGCGCGCTGAACCGGGGAGAGGCCTATCACCAACTGCGTCGGGCCGTGAGCAGCGTCAATGGGGATCAGTTCCGGGGCAGTTCAGACGAAGAAATCCAGCTATGGAATGAGTGCGCTCGCCTGGTCACCAATGCCATCGTTTACTTCAACTCCAGGATACTCAGCCAGCTGTTGACCAGCTTCGAATACCAAGGAGATACCAAGAGAATAGATATCGTCAAACAGGCATCCCCTGTGGCCTGGCACAACATTAACCTCAAGGGGACTTACCACTTCGAATTGAGCGAAAAATTGCCAGATCTGGAGGAGCTTATGCGCTCAATCGAGGGATATTTACCCGTCAGCGAAAAGTAATACCCCTCTGGAGGCCACGGACGGCGCGGCCTCCAGAGCACTTTGTCGTTTTTGGACGGAAAATCCCTAGAACCCCATTATCTAAAAATACTTAATTGTCTTTTAACGTCGCTAAATTTTAAATAAATAAGTGAAGAGTGTTAGTGGAGCCACTGATTTAAAGTTGGCAGAGTAAAACTTGAAGTGCGACATAAACCACCTAATTAATTTAAAGGGTTTATGGAGTATATAAAATTGTCATACCATCATCTTAACTTTGAAGATCGTACTGCATTAATGCTTGAGTCAAGAAAAGAAGGCTTTTCAGCCAGAAAATTTGCTGAACTCATTAAAAGACATCCTAGTACGATCTATCGTGAGCTTAAAAGAAATAGCATCAATGACGTTTATCAAGCTCGATATGCTTCTGATAACACCTTCGCTAGACGTAGACGTGGTCACAGAAAACTCAAAATCGATTCAATCCTCTGGAAATTTATTGTTGAAGCGATCCGTTGTTTATGGTCTCCTCAGCAAATAGCAAAGCGTTTAAAGACATTTCCTGATTTGGATCAAACAATGAATGTAAGCCATACAACGATTTATTCAACGATACGAGCATTACCAAAGGGTGAGTTGAAAAAAGACTTATTATCCTGTCTACGTCATGAAAATAAAAAGCGAAAAGCTAACGGTGAACCTAAAAAAGATTCTATATTACAGGATATTAAAACTATTCATGAGCGCCCAGCCGAAGTTCAAGAAAGAAAAATACCGGGTCATTGGGAAGCTGATTTAATTAAAGGTAAAGACAATAAAAGTTCGATAGCAACACTTATTGAACGAAATACACGGCTCTGTATCTTGGCAACATTACCTGATGCAAAGGCAGAATCAGTGCGCAAGGCTTTAACTGAAGCTCTGAAATATTTACCTGCAGAACTGCGTAAAACGTTGACCTATGACCGTGGACGTGAGATGTCAGAACATAAAATACTCGAAGAAGATTTAGGCATAGATGTATATTTCTGTGACCCACATTCACCCTGGCAAAAAGGCACATGCGAAAATATGAATGGTTTAATTAGGCAATATTTACCTAAAGGGATTGATTTAAATCAGGCAGATCAGCATTATTTAAATCAAGTTGCCATGTCACTGAATACTCGTCCTAGAAAGGCGTTAGATTGGCTTACACCATTAGGGAAGGTGCGAATAAGCGGGGAAATTCTTCTCGGCTGACTCAGTCATTTCATTTCTTCATGTTTGAGCCGATTTTTTCTCCCGTAAATGCCTTGAATCAGCCTATTTAGACCGTTTCTTCGCCATTTAAGGCGTTATCCCCAGTTTTTAGTGAGATCTCTCCCACTGACGTATCATTTGGTCCGCCCGAAACAGGTTGGCCAGCGTGAATAACATCGCCAGTTGGTTATCGTTTTTCAGCAACCCCTTGTATCTGGCTTTCACGAAGCCGAACTGTCGCTTGATGATGCGAAATGGGTGCTCCACCTTGGCCCGGATGCTGGCTTTCATGTATTCGATGTTGATGGCCGTTTTGTTCTTGCGTGGATGCTGTTTCAAGGTTCTTACCTTGCCGGGGCGCTCGGCGATCAGCCAGTCCACATCCACCTCGGCCAGCTCCTCGCGCTGTGGCGCCCCTTGGTAGCCGGCATCGGCTGAGACAAATTGCTCCTCTCCATGCAGCAGATTACCCAGCTGATTGAGGTCATGCTCGTTGGCCGCGGTGGTGACTAGGCTGTGGGTCAGGCCACTCTTGGCATCGACACCAATGTGGGCCTTCATGCCAAAGTGCCATTGATTGCCTTTCTTGGTCTGATGCATCTCCGGATCGCGTTGCTGCTCTTTGTTCTTGGTCGAGCTGGGTGCCTCAATGATGGTGGCATCGACCAAGGTGCCTTGAGTCATCATGACGCCTGCTTCGGCCAGCCAGCGATTGATGGTCTTGAACAATTGGCGGGCCAGTTGATGCTGCTCCAGCAGGTGGCGGAAATTCATGATGGTGGTGCGGTCAGGCAAGGCGCTATCCAGGGATAACCGGGCAAACAGACGCATGGAGGCGATTTCGTACAGAGCATCTTCCATCGCGCCATCGCTCAGGTTGTACCAATGCTGCATGCAGTGAATGCGTAGCATGGTTTCCAGCGGATAAGGTCGCCGGCCATTACCAGCCTTGGGGTAAAACGGCTCGATGACTTCCACCATGTTTTGCCATGGCAGAATCTGCTCCATGCGGGACAAGAAAATCTCTTTTCTGGTCTGACGGCGCTTACTGCTGAATTCACTGTCGGCGAAGGTAAGTTGATGACTCATGATGAACCCTGTTCCATGGCTCCAGATGACAAACATGATCTCATATCAGGGACTTGTTCGCACCTTCCTTAGAGAAATTTGCTCAGCTTGTTGATTATCATATGGCTTTTGAAACTGTCGCACCTCATGTTTGAATTCGCCCCATATTTTTGCTACAGTGAACCAAATTAAGATCATCTATTTACTAGGCCTCGCATTTGCGGGGTTTTTAATGCTGAATAAAAGGAAAACTTGATGGAATTGCCCAATATTATGCACCCGGTCGCGAAGCTGAGCACCGCATTAGCCGCTGCATTGATGCTGAGCGGGTGCATGCCCGGTGAAATCCGCCCGACGATTGGCCAGCAAATGGAAACTGGCGACCAACGGTTTGGCGATCTGGTTTTCCGCCAGCTCGCACCGAATGTCTGGCAGCACACTTCCTATCTCGACATGCCGGGTTTCGGGGCAGTCGCTTCCAACGGTTTGATCGTCAGGGATGGCGGCCGCGTGCTGTTGGTCGATACCGCCTGGACCGATGACCAGACCGCCCAGATCCTCAACTGGATCAAGCAGGAGATCAACCTGCCGGTCGCGCTGGCGGTGGTGACTCACGCGCATCAGGACAAGATGGGCGGTATGGACGCGCTGCATGCGGCGGGGATTGCGACTTATGCCAATGCGTTGTCGAACCAGCTTGCCCCGCAAGAGGGGCTGGTTGCGGCGCAACACAGCCTGACTTTCGCCGCCAATGGCTGGGTCGAACCAGCAACCGCGCCCAACTTTGGCCCGCTCAAGGTATTTTACCCCGGCCCCGGCCACACCAGTGACAATATCACCGTTGGGATCGACGGCACCGACATCGCTTTTGGTGGCTGCCTGATCAAGGACAGCAAGGCCAAGTCGCTCGGCAATCTCGGTGATGCCGACACTGAGCACTACGCCGCGTCAGCGCGCGCGTTTGGTGCGGCGTTCCCCAAGGCCAGCATGATCGTGATGAGCCATTCCGCCCCCGATAGCCGCGCCGCAATCACTCATACGGCCCGCATGGCCGACAAGCTGCGCTGAGCCATGGCTGACCACGTCACCCCCAATCTGCCATCGCGCGATTTCGATGTGACAGAGGCGTTTTATGCGAAGCTGGGCTTTGCGACGAGTTGGAAGGATCGCGGCTGGATGATCCTGCAGCGCGGCGGTTTGCAGCTCGAATTCTTCCCCTATCCTGACCTCGACCCAGCTACGAGCTCGTTCGGCTGTTGCCTGCGGTTGGATGATCTCGATGCCATGGTGGCATTGGTGAACGCGGCGGGAGCCGAGGAAAAAAGCACCGGCTGGCCGCGCTTCAAAGCTCCGCAACTGGAGGCGAGCGGCCTGAGGATCGGCTACCTGATCGATCCCGACTGCACGCTGGTGCGGCTGATCCAGAACCCCGACTGACCGCATGCCCGCGAAAATCAAGATTTGCGGGATCAGCACACCCGAGGCGCTCGATGCGACCATCGCGGCGCGGGCGGACTATGCCGGGTTGGTGTTCTATCCAGCGTCGCCCCGTGCGGTTACGTCGAATGTCGCGGGCGCTTTGACATCGCGCGCAGCTGGCCAGATCGCCATGGTCGGTTTGTTCGTCGATGCGGATGATGCTGTCATCGCCGACGCACTGGTGGCAGCCAAGCTGAA
>NZ_QFRV01000391.1:0-868 GCF_004136805.1 Enterobacter cloacae complex sp. GF14B | reverse complement strand
TTCATCGCCATCATATCCATTATATTTATCCTTGTAATTAGTGTGCTCTCTGTGAATCATATGTCCACTGCATCCCTGTGGCTACAATCCTTTCTATATCAAATCTCATCATGTTTGTCATAGTCTCTTCGTCTTTCACATTTTTCTTACGTCAATCACATCTATACTGATATCCTTCATCAAGTAGATTGTGTAGAGGCTTTTGATAAATGTTTCCAGCTTCTCAATTCCAGTATTGATATCTTTGATCCTTGAACACATGTGGTTACCTAACCAAACGTGTCCTTTCACTCGACACATGATATGCAGACAGTCCTACACCATGAAGTTCTTGCACACGATGTCACCCTATTTTTTCTCTCCTAACTTGCACGGGAAGATTTAACCAACCAAGTTGAAGTTCGTGCTCTAAGAACAAAAAGCATAGAAGGGGTATGTAAGTTCCTCTTGGATGATGTAATTAGCCGTTATGGTTGTGCTGGGAAAATAACAACGAACAAGGGTGAGTTGGATGCTGACAAAGCAAGGAAGTTTTTCTCTAGGTTGGGCATTAAACTTGCCCTCACTACTGCATATAATCCTGAGGGAAATGGTAAATGAGAGCGTGGGCATTCTCCTATCATTAAAGCTTTGGCTAAGGTCTACAAAGGTAAAATGGGAGAGTGGCCTAGGTTATTGCCTTATGCTTTATGGGCTGATCATACAACTCGTAGCTCAATTACTGGTTATATGCCTTTTGAGTTGATGTATGGTCAGAAACTTATAATGCCAATTGAGGATGTAATTCCACATGGAATGTATTGCCTTGGGAAGATGGAATGAGTAGGGAAGACCTTCTTGCTTTGTGCATACAACAATTATAAAGAAG
>NZ_QFRV01000390.1:0-869 GCF_004136805.1 Enterobacter cloacae complex sp. GF14B | reverse complement strand
CCTGACTCGATTATGATTGATGAGGAAAATCATGTGCAATCACTTGACTTAGACGGACACGAGTCTGTGATCGAGGTACCCATTAACAAATTAGGGCAGTATTTTGAAGGCGACGAGTCTAATGCGACCCTACCCATCACTACCAAGGGATTAACTATAAAGGGAATTCTTGATGGTGGTGCGGGAGTTAGCATCGTTACAAAAGATTGTTGGGAATCCATGGGAAAACCCCGCCTCAGTGTTACTAACATTGTGGTAAAGATGGCAAATGGTACCATAGCCAAACCTATGGGGATGCTCAAGGATCTTAGGATCAAAGTTCTAGGACACAAGGTACGACATACGTTCATTGTAATGGATTTCTTTAAACACCTTATGTCATATGAAATGATTTTAGGACGACCATTCATGAGGGAAGCACAAATGGTTCATGATTGGTCTAAAAATCATGTCTATTTGCAATTCCAAGACTCTGTCCTTAGAGTGGATTTG
This sequence comes from Enterobacter cloacae complex sp. GF14B, assembly GCF_004136805.1. NCBI lineage: Bacteria > Pseudomonadati > Pseudomonadota > Gammaproteobacteria > Enterobacterales > Enterobacteriaceae > Enterobacter > Enterobacter cloacae complex sp. GF14B. The sequence continues at coordinate 377 of NZ_QFRV01000390.1, read as the reverse complement.
GTGACTGGTAAGGTACACCCCTTAGGGAGTAAAACCATTATTGATCATCGCTCTGACACCACAGTTCACTCGGCCCCACTACAATATTGTTACACTTGTAAGAAGGATACAGACATTGGCCAAGATTCTCCTTACATGGATGTGTTACCGGGTATGACGGAATCAGACAACGTAGACTGGGTACACCTAGCTGCAACCATAGATACCTGGGGAAATAGAGGAAACACTTGGGTCACACCAGAGGGGGAAGAGGTACCACAAATTGCACCTCTGAACATGATAAGTGCCATACATGCATCTTCTAAGGGCAAGGCAATTGTAGACCAATCTGACAGTGACACCGATAGCTCAATAGAAGACTTTGACCAACACGACTC
>NZ_QFRV01000389.1:0-872 GCF_004136805.1 Enterobacter cloacae complex sp. GF14B | reverse complement strand
ACTCTTTCCCTTAGCTCAATGAGCTCATCTTTAGCCACCTCCAAGTCGTCTTCCATCCTCTCCCTTGCTTCCTGTGAACTTGTTACCTCTCTTGAAGCTTCGGCTAGTTGGAGTATCAAGCCGTCTCTCTCGTTTTCTGCGTCGTAGAGTGATGCTTTATGACTTTCAGATTCAGTCATAGCATTCTCTAACTTCTTCTGCAACTCTGCTTCCTTTTGTTTTGCTGTCTCAATTGCTACTTCCTTTGCTCTGGATCTTTCTTTAATCTTGCTGAGCAGTTCATGCACCATGTGCATGTCTTTTTCATCTTCATCTGTCAACTCTAAAGCTTTTTCTGCCACCACCTCCACTGGCTTCGGCTCTTCTAGTACGTTCTGCTCGTCCAGTTTTTCATCACTTTCTTTTGTACTCTTTGTATTTTCCTCTGTCCCTCTCCGATCATCTCGTTTTTGTAGGGTGATCCCATAAACCGCCTCAAGGGCCTCTTCTTCAGTGTACCCTATCGCTACCAGATCCTCATAATCGTTTTTCTTTTGCTGAATTGGATCTATCTCCTTTTCCTTGGTCCCGGCCTCCGGCTTTTCCATACCAGCCGTGTCCATCTCTACTGTGGTCTCTTCCACAATGATTTCCATCTTCTTCGGGCTTGGTACATCAATAAAGGAGGGCTCATTGTCCTCAGTCATCTTGGCTTTCCCTTTGTTTGCTTGCCCGTCTTTCTTTTGAGGTTCAGTAGACTCATCTACTTTCTTCTTCCCCTTGTTGTCCTTTTTCAGCTCAGCTTTTAAAAGCTGTACTTCCTCTTCAGTGTATGGCTCAACAGGTTGCTGCTCCAGTATAGCCTCTGACTCCTCATAAGCTCTAATATATTG
>NZ_QFRV01000388.1:0-878 GCF_004136805.1 Enterobacter cloacae complex sp. GF14B | reverse complement strand
CTTGCCAATCTACACAAGACGGATTTCTTTGCGGCTGAAATCTATCTTCTGCTGTAGTGCTCAGAACGAAATTCTGAGGGCATAAACGGCTTCGAAAGGGGGGTAAAACCCCAGGTCGCCTGGTGGAAACGCTCCCGGAACGCCGAGTGTGAATTTTCGAACTCCGGATCCAGAATCTGCCGAAAAAGTGCGCGCGCGCGCGATTGCGCAAATCCGCACTGAACCAAGGCTCTGATACCAATTGAAGTCGCGGAGCGGAGCGTGGGTCGACTCTCTCACACACACACAGTGAGCTTACACAGTACACTACGCAGAGAACTGTTAGAAGGGTTATCTCCCAATTAATCTTAGTATTCACAAAGTATAAGTTAGTATATACAAAGAGTTAGAGGTAAGTGAGTTAGGCGGGCGGCCGGCCATATCCGCATAAGAGGCCACTTGGGCTTTAATCCCAACAACCTCTCCTGGAAGTCCCTTTGTGAGTAGATCAGCAGGATTGTCCTTGGTGTGGATCTTCAGCAGTTGTATCTGCTTGTCTTCAAGTACTTCCCTAATGAAGTGATACTTCACATCAATATGCTTAGTCTTCGAATGGAACACTGGATTCTTTGCCAATTGTATAGCACTTTGACTATCACAATATAACTCTGGCATATCTGCATTGATTCCCAAGTCTGCAACCAATCTACCAAGCCAAATAGCTTCTTTGCATGCCTCATTTGCTGCAACATACTCAGCTTCTGTAGTAGACTGCGTAACACAATCTTGTAATCGAGATCGCCATGATATGGCACCTCCAACCAATGTAAAGACATAGCCTGATGTAGATCTCCTCTTATCCAAGTCTCCTGCATAATCTGAGTCAGTGTATCCTCTGA
>NZ_QFRV01000387.1:0-878 GCF_004136805.1 Enterobacter cloacae complex sp. GF14B | reverse complement strand
TTGATGTTGTCGCCTGGCATTACCATCTCTACGCCTTCTGGCAGTTCGATGGTACCGGTCACGTCAGTTGTACGGAAGTAGAACTGTGGACGGTAGCCTTTGAAGAACGGAGTATGACGGCCGCCTTCGTCTTTGGACAGAATGTACACTTCAGATTCGAACTTGGTGTGTGGCTTGATTGAGCCTGGCTTCGCCAGAACCTGACCACGTTCGATTTCTTCACGTTTGATACCACGCAGCAGAACACCAACGTTCTCACCAGCACGGCCTTCGTCCAGCAGTTTGCGGAACATTTCAACGCCAGTACAGGTAGACTTCGCAGTCTCTTTGATACCAACGATTTCAACTTCTTCACCAACTTTGATGATACCGCGCTCTACACGACCGGTAACAACGGTACCACGACCGGAGATGGAGAATACGTCTTCGATTGGCAGCAGGAATGGCTTGTCAATCGCACGCTCTGGTTCTGGGATGTAAGAATCCAGGTAGCCAGCCAGTTCGATGATTTTCTCTTCCCACTCTGCTTCGCCTTCCAGCGCTTTCAGCGCGGAACCACGAACGATTGGAGTGTCGTCGCCTGGGAAATCGTACTGAGACAGCAGTTCACGAACTTCCATCTCTACCAGTTCCAGCAGCTCTTCGTCATCAACCATGTCGCACTTGTTCAGGAACACGATGATGTAAGGAACGCCTACCTGACGACCCAGCAGGATGTGCTCACGAGTCTGAGGCATAGGGCCATCAGTCGCAGCAACAACCAGGATCGCGCCGTCCATCTGCGCAGCACCGGTGATCATGTTTTTAACATAGTCGGCGTGGCCTGGGCAGTCTACGTGTGCGTAGTGGCGAGTCGGGGTGTCATACTCAACGTGAGA
>NZ_QFRV01000386.1:0-880 GCF_004136805.1 Enterobacter cloacae complex sp. GF14B | reverse complement strand
TGTCCCGGTAGGGATATTTAGCGGCGTATCAACGGGGGTATGAACGTCAGGTGTCTCCATTGGAGTCTGAGCCCCGAAGCGAGGAGTGTCCACTGGAGTGACTCCTGGAGGAGTAGCTAGTGGTGTGTGGCTACTAGGAACGGCCGTCAACCATGCAAAACCTAATGTAGATGGTGATTCCGTGGCTGGTGTGGGGGCGGGTAAAGAAGGGGAGGGTAAAGAGCCTCGTCGAACACGAGGCGGTGTCGAAGCATCGATGGCAGCATCCCCATAACAATCGCCACCGCCACCACTAGAGCACCGGTGCCTAGACGAGTGTGAAGAATGTCTCGTCGATATCAAAGATTCAGAGCGTGCTAAATGCTCCGAAACAGAGGGAAATGCTAAAGGAGTAGGAATGCGTGATGGTGCTCCAGAGCGATGGTGCGCTACAGCGATGATGCTCCACGTACCATTGTCTGCTCGGGTGACAAAGAAGAAAGAAACTCATCATCATCCATACCTGCATTAAACACACGAACATTTAATCTTAATATTGAATGAAGAAGAAAATATGGACAAGTTATAATGTATACTATAGATAATAGGGGAAGCGATTCGTGTGGAGAGAGAGAGAGAGAGAGAGAGAGAGAGAGAGTGAGAGAGAGAGAGAGAGAGAGAGAGAGAGAGAGAGGACTAATAAAGAGGGACGGATTCCTGCCACGAGGAGTTTTAGCCACTTTTGCATCACTGGATTGTGAAGCATGCAAAATCGATTGATTTTAGCCTCCAGATCATCCATCATCTTCTTCTCAACACCGAGATTTCAAATGACAATCCTGGATATGCGCTCATCATCTATGGTTCGCCATAGCATGTCTCGGGCTTTATCAAATTCTTC
>NZ_QFRV01000385.1:0-887 GCF_004136805.1 Enterobacter cloacae complex sp. GF14B | reverse complement strand
CCAAGACACAAGGCACACTGTCAATGAGTGCCAGCAACGAAGGCAGCGAAAGGGCTGAAGTCATCTACATCGACATTCATCGCGAAGAAATCATTCACATCAAGGAAGAAAAGCAAACAATGAGACCTCTTTTCCCTAAAGAAACTGCAGTCAAAGATATAACTCCAAAGTGGCTCAAAGGAGCTGCTCGAGCCAAAGGCAAGGAGAAGGTAAGCTAGTCTGGAAACACATGACCCCGAAGGGAGAAGCATCTGGCCAAGCAAGTGCTTCAAGCTCAGAAAGCCGGGTTGTACCCAGCTTGCCAAAGAGGAAGTCATCCGAAGCTAAGCGGGGGAAGGTCGCCTACCGATTTGCACGACGCATACGAATGCTACCAATCCACTTTGACAATCCTGAAGAAGAAGTGGTAAGAAGATTCCCATGCCTCAGGGAAGAATGGTTTGGCTACTGCTCTCGCTGTTTTGGAAGATGGGTAGAGGATCTTCCTCCTCTCCCTGTGCAATTTATCCTGAAGAAGCTCTCCACCACGGGTGAAACCGAGTCGGTTGGAGACGAGATGCAGCTGAATGGAGTAGAATTCATGCAAAACGCCGACTACGGAAATTATTTGCAGTTACTACTAGCCAAGAGGTTGGGAGTGGTCAGATGCATCGCCATCATCGCGTACGTGTTGAGCGACGAAGAAAAGGTAGAGCCCATGAAAGGTGACGACCTCCTGTGGATGTGCCGACTCATCAACACTGGCACGGTAAGAGTATAAATAAGTACTCCACCCTCTGTGCATGATGGAAAACGGGCTGACAACATTCCCATTCAGATTCTTGCAGCATATGCATGTGAATATCTATGTAGATAGAAAACTCTTCTACCAATAGAAGATCGTGTAC
>NZ_QFRV01000384.1:0-886 GCF_004136805.1 Enterobacter cloacae complex sp. GF14B | reverse complement strand
ATAATGTCTGTGGTGGAAGAAATGTCCCTCGCACCGCGTTTTCTCTTTTCCCACATACACCTCAACCTATCCCAGTAAAACTACGATCCTGGACTCGTTAACCGTTAGAGCTTTGTGACATTTGGACACCACCTTTGAAGCTCATTCTCTCACATTCTCACCATTGGGATTCATGAATCCAATTTGGTGCAGAGAGAAATTAGTCTCGCACGTTAACACTGAAATGGAGGATACAATCTCTTCTCCTTCTCTGTAGTGCTTGGAAATCCTAGCAAAACAAATAGAGGAAAATCTTGAGGAATCTTAGACAACCGCTAGAGATGCCGCTATCGTTGTTGGAAGACACGTGAGCCCGCTTAGAGGTAAGAGATGAGTTATTCACAATTGGAAATTAGTGAGAACATGTGTAGGGATCCTTAGAGGATTAAATTGGGGTTTTATTTTGGAATGTTTATTAAATTGCAATTTTTCATTTATTATTATAAATAAAATATTGTTGTTCTGATGAGAATTGCTTGAAAATTGTGCTCTTGGTATTTGTATATTTTGACCTATGATTTTGATATAATTGTGTAATATTATTTGAGGGGTTTTAGTCCTCAAGTTGTGATAATCTTTTGTATAAATTGTTATGTTTATGTTATGAAATGATGATTCAAACTGTGCGTATGTGATAAATTGAACATGTGATGAATGATGAAATACATGTATATTGAGATGATGTATGTATTGAGTTGTGAGCTATGAATTGTGCAATCACACAATTGTAAGACCCTTTAAGGGCGATGAGTTTTTACGCGACGAGTATTATGATGGGATCCACTATGGGAACTCAATGAGTTGAATCACTTTGAGGCGCGACAAGTTAAAATGATTTTGAAAACAA
>NZ_QFRV01000383.1:0-891 GCF_004136805.1 Enterobacter cloacae complex sp. GF14B | reverse complement strand
CTTCGGAGGAGGGTTTGACAACTTTCTGGTGTCGTATTCTTCTCTCTCTATCTCTTAGTCTCAACACCTTCATTCACAGTGTTTATCCACTTTGTTTGTGATCACTTGCACTCTCTCACTAAAGGAACGGAAGGCTCTCCCTTCCGTAAGTAAAAGGAACCCTTGAGCACAGTTCGGAGCACTCATCTTGAGCAAAGCGCAAACATTCATTCCGATGCACCTAACAAGCGGACTATTCCATTCGAGATGGCTACTTGATGAAGAAAACCATGTTGTGCGTTACACAGCCGTTGAGGAAAAAGGTTCTAACCGAATGCCACTGTCCGCCTTTTACGGGTCACCGATGCATTGCTACCACCTTGAGAGGGGTAGAGAGATACTTCTTTTGGCCGAGACTCAAGAAGGATGTGGACGAGATTGTGCGCAGTTGCTTGGTATGCCAGAAGGTCAAGTTTGACAGGCACAGCCTTTATCCATTCCCACCCTCCCCTGGGAAAGTATTGCTATGGATTCATTTTTTATCTCCCAAAAACACAGAGTGGGCACGATGGTATCTGGACTATTATTGACAGATTTAGCAAGCAAGCTCATTTCATTCCAATGAAGAAGACAGTCAAGCCAGATCACTTAGCGAGATTGTTCATTGCCCAGATATTCAGATTACATGGCATGCCTGAGACAATTGTCTCTGACAGAGATCCCCGATTCAGGAGTTTGTTTTGGAAGGCTATTTGGGAGAACATTGGCACGCGGTTGCAGTTCTCGTCATCTTTCCACCCGCAGACAGATGGGCAATCGGAGATTGTAAATTCAGTCGTACTGGATTTATTGAAGTCTTACATCTCGGATCAAAAGACTCAATGGGAAAAGTATTTGCCCTTGGTGGAATTT
>NZ_QFRV01000382.1:0-895 GCF_004136805.1 Enterobacter cloacae complex sp. GF14B | reverse complement strand
ATGATATCCCAATCTTCTTCGGAAATCTAGAAGAAGATGTTGATGATTTTCTTGCTAATTTTAGAATGGTTTGTCGTATCCTTGGTAAAAGGGATGACATTGAAAAAGGGGATTTTCTATTGCTATGCCTTAGAGGCAACGCTGAGCAATGGTTTTGGAGTATTTCTTCTCAGATTGAAGATGGGTATACCCAAATTTCCAAAGCTTTGAAGACCAGATTCTCTAAATTTCCAACAACAGAGAAAGCATGGGCTTCATTAGAGAGACTTCAACAACATGGTGAAGACTACTATGCTTATGATGATATTTTTTCTCGTCAATGGGGAGGATGTCGGTTTAGTTCTACATTTCCAGATTATGTAAAAATGGAGCAATTTATTTCGGGTTTGTCTCCTTTCCTAAAGACTAAGGTTACTTGTAGTGGACCCTCTACCTTTGAAGAAGCGGTCACTATTGCCCGAAGGAAGTTTCACAAGTACTTCTACATCAAAAATGGTTTCCATCCTGTTGGAAGAACCAACCATCATGAAAGTGTTTCTATCAAGGAGTCATCTCCTTTGCCATACTTGTCTCCTTCTACTCCGACAAATGTTGAAGAAGTTACTTACATGCCAACTGATTATTCAAGTGCTAAAGTGTGTGGCCAAGATTCAAATGTGGAATCTCTTTCTTCTACCTTTATCACAAGCATGCAAAAATTGACACAAGATATCTCAAATGGCATTGATGATTCAATAATGGATACATCCAACCTTTTGGCGGAGGATCAATTTCTAGTCCGAGCAGACGAATCATTTGTGCAACATGACTCTATGGAGAATGAAGACCTTTAAGGTAACCTTGATCTTATGGAATGTTCTGAGAGTGTATCTTGTCTAAAGAAGAGATTGAAGAA
>NZ_QFRV01000039.1:0-44598 GCF_004136805.1 Enterobacter cloacae complex sp. GF14B | reverse complement strand
CCGGACCCGGGGCCGGCATCGCCCTGAGCGGCCTGCTGGCGGTCTATATTCAGGCGAAATCCTTGTCCGCCGGGGCGGCATGGCAAATCTACGGCGTACTGGCGCTGGTGCTGATCGTACTGGTGGCGCGCTACCTGCCGCGCGCAGGTCAGCTTCATCGCCCTGGTACCGCGCCTGAGCCGTTGCTGCTGACTGCGGATCTCAGGCGTCTGGTCTGGAGCTACAGCCTGGCAGGGTTCGGCTATATCCTCCCGGCGACCTTTTTATCGCAAATGGCGGCGGTGCGTTTTCCCGGCAGCCTGTTTGCCCAGTTTGTCTGGCCAATATTTGGCGCCGCCTCGGTGGTGGGGATTGCGCTGAGCATTGCCCTGCGGCATATATCAAGCGCTAACCGCAGGCTGGCGATTGTTCTTTGGTTACAGGGGATTGGCGTGCTGGCGGCCTGGTTGCTGCCGGGCATAGGCGGCTTGCTGACGGGTGGGCTGCTGGTGGGCGGCGGGTTCCTCTGCGCCGTGCAGCTCTCTCTTCTGTACGGTCGCGAGCTGGCGCCAGACCACACGCGTTACATGGCGGGACTGCTCACCACCGGGTATGCCATTGGTCAGCTGGTGGGTCCGGTCACGTCGGCTCTGTCGACCTGGCTCACGCACCGTCTGGAACCTGCGCTGGGGCTGGCGGGGATCGCGCTGTTCGTTGGCGGAGCGTTAGTCTGGAACCGTCAGGCTGAAAGGCAACAGCAATTGCAATAATTATCGTCGTGAATACTGGATTATGTGCGTCGCCTCACGCACAATGAGCGCACACTTTTGCCACAACGAGGGCAAAAGACGCCACACCTGCAGGAGAAAAGAATGTCATCACTCAGTAAAGAAGCAGCCCTTGTCCATGAAGCGCTGGTTGCGCGCGGTCTTGAAACGCCACTGCGCCCGCCCGTGCAGGAGCTGGACAATGTTACCCGCAAGCGTCTGATCGCCGGCCATATGACGGAGATCATGCAACTGCTGAATCTCGATCTGAGCGACGACAGCCTGATGGAGACGCCGCACCGCATCGCGAAGATGTACGTCGACGAAATTTTCTCCGGCCTGGATTACGCGAACTTCCCGAAAATCACCGTCATTGAAAATAAGATGAAGGTCGATGAGATGGTGACGGTACGCGATATCACGCTGACCAGCACCTGCGAGCATCACTTTGTGACCATCGATGGTAAAGCAACGGTGGCCTATATTCCAAAAGATACGGTCATTGGCCTGTCCAAGATCAACCGCATCGTGCAGTTCTTTGCCCAGCGTCCGCAGGTGCAGGAACGTCTGACGCAGCAGATCCTGACCGCACTGCAAACCCTGTTGGGGACTAACAATGTGGCGGTGTCTATCGACGCGGTGCACTACTGCGTGAAAGCGCGCGGCGTGCGTGATGCTACCAGCGCAACCACCACCACTTCGCTGGGCGGCCTGTTCAAATCGAGCCAGAACACCCGCCAGGAGTTCCTGCGCGCCGTGCGTCACCACAACTAATCAGACAGGGCAGGGACCATGGAGCGAAACGTCACGCTCGATTTTGTTCGCGGCGTCGCCATTCTCGGTATCCTGCTGCTGAATATCAGCGCCTTCGGTCTGCCGAAGGCCGCCTATCTGAATCCTGCGTGGTATGGCGACATCACGCGTAGCGACGCCTGGACGTGGGCAATCCTCGATCTCTTTGCACAGGTGAAATTCCTGACCCTCTTTGCGCTTCTGTTTGGCGCGGGACTTCAGCTTCTGCTCAAACGCGGTACGCGCTGGATCCAGTCGCGTTTAACGCTGCTGGTTATCCTCGGTTTTATTCACGGGCTGCTTTTCTGGGACGGCGATATTCTGCTCGCGTATGGTCTGGTGGGCCTGATTTGCTGGCGGCTGATCCGCGACGCACCCGGTGTGAAAAGCCTGTTTAACACCGGCGTGATGCTCTATGTCATGGGACTGGCCGTGTTATTGCTGCTTGGCATGATTGCCGATGATTCCACCAGTCGTTCATGGATCCCGGATGCGGCCAACCTGCAATATGAGCAGTTCTGGAAGCTGAAAGGCGGCATGGAAGCGATCGGCAACCGGGCCGATATGCTCGGCGATAACCTGCTGGCGCTGGGCGCGCAATACGGCTGGCAGCTGGCGGGGATGATGCTGATGGGTGCAGCCCTGATGCGCACCGGCTGGCTGAAAGGGGAATTTAGCCTGCGACACTATCGTCGTACGGGTGCAGGGCTGGTGCTGCTCGGCGTGATCATCAACCTCCCGGCGGTGATGATGCAGTGGCATCTACAATGGGATTACCGTTGGTGTGCGTTCCTGTTGCAGGTGCCGCGCGAACTGAGCGCGCCGTTCCAGACCATTGGCTATGCGGCGCTGATCTATGGCTTCTGGCCCCAGCTTTCTCGCCTGTGGATCGTCAGTGCGGTGGCCTGCGTCGGGCGGATGGCGTTAAGCAATTACATCCTGCAAACGCTGATATGCACCACGCTTTTCTACCGATTCGGCCTGTTTATGAAATTCGATCGCCTGACGCTGCTGGCGTTTGTTATTCCGGTCTGGATTGTTAACGTGGTGTTTTCAGTTGTCTGGCTGCGTTTTTTCCGTCAGGGCCCGCTGGAATGGGCATGGCGACAGTTAACCGCTCGTGCTTCGGGCGTGTCATTGCGTAATACATCCAGATAACGATCTGGATCACAATCATTAACAAAACGAATGTAAGCGTTTTCATCTGTGTGAGCTTCTTCACGTAGTCTCCTCTCTCTCGCTGCCAGAATAGCCACCTTGCTAAACACAGGGGGTGTCTGTGAGTTGCTGCAATCCTTTAAAGGGTGGTGAATATGATCACCATTCGTGACGTCGCCCGCCAGGCGGGTGTTTCTGTTGCTACTGTCTCCCGTGTGCTGAACAACAGTGCGCTGGTCAGCCCTGAAACGCGTGAAACCGTAATGAAAGCCGTGACCCAGCTGGGGTACCGGCCAAACGCCAATGCCCAGGCGCTGGCGACGCAGGTCAGCGATACCATTGGCGTAGTGGTGATGGACGTGTCGGACGCCTTCTTCGGCGCGCTGGTCAAAGCGGTGGATGTGGTTGCCCAGCAGCACCAGAAATATGTGCTGATTGGCAACAGCTATCACGAGGCTGAAAAAGAGCGTTATGCCATTGAGGTACTGATCCGCCAGCGCTGTAACGCCCTGATTGTGCACTCAAAAGCCCTGAGCGATGAAGAGCTGGCCGGGTTTATGGAGCAGATCCCCGGCATGGTGCTGATCAACCGTATCGTCCCCGGCTACGCGCATCGCTGCGTCGGTCTGGATAACATCAGCGGCGCGATGATGGCGACGCGGATGCTCATCAGCAACGGCCATCAGCGCATAGGTTATCTGGCTTCCAGCCACGGTATTGAAGACGACATGATGCGCCGCGAGGGCTGGCAAAACGCCCTGAAAGAGCAGGGCATTGCGCCGCTGGAGAGCTGGGTAGGTACCGGTTCGCCGGACATGCAGGGCGGTGAAGCGGCAATGGTTGAACTGCTGGGGCGTAATCTTCAGCTGACGGCCGTGTTTGCCTATAACGACAGCATGGCGGCAGGTGCGCTTACCGCGCTGAAAGATAATGGCATTGCGGTACCGCAGCATTTATCGCTGATCGGTTTTGATGATATCCCCATTGCCCGTTACACCGATCCGCAGCTGACAACGGTACGTTATCCCATTGCGTCGATGGCGAAACTGGCGACAGAGCTGGCGTTACAGGGGGCGGCTGGGCTGTTAGATCCTGACGCAACGCATTGTTTTATGCCGACTTTAGTACGCCGCCATTCGGTCGCTATCCGGCAAACTGTGGCTCCGATCACTAACTGATAACATCACGTGATGTAACCGTTTTCAATCTGTGAGTAAATTCACAGTATCTTAACAAGCCGCTGTCTATGATGTCAGCGTTTTAGGGGCTGAAACACAATGTAACGGTGATTATTCACTTTTACCGTTATCACAATGCCTCAAACAACGAATAAAACGCATTTCTGGAGCGTTACCGAACACGGAAGCTGGACATTTTATAAGTGAACTTCGGCGATCAGTAACGTTTTATTAACATCTGCCCGCCGACCGTTTTTCACAAGAACTACCCTGCATAAAAAAAACCGGAGATACCATGAATAAGAAGGTGTTGACTCTGTCTGCTGTCATGGCAAGCATGCTTTTTGGCGCAGCAGCACACGCAGCGGATACCCGTATTGGCGTGACTATCTATAAATACGACGATAACTTCATGTCCGTTGTGCGTAAAGCAATTGAAAAAGATGCTAAATCAGCGCCAGACGTGCAACTGCTGATGAATGACTCCCAGAATGACCAGTCCAAACAGAACGATCAGATTGACGTTCTTCTGGCAAAAGGCGTGAAAGCGCTGGCTATTAACCTGGTTGACCCGGCTGCGGCAGGCACGGTGATCGAGAAAGCGCGCGGCCAGAACGTGCCAATTGTCTTCTTCAACAAAGAACCTTCCCGTAAAGCGCTGGACAGCTACGACAAAGCGTATTACGTGGGTACCGACTCCAAAGAGTCCGGGATTATCCAGGGCGATCTGATTGCGAAACACTGGGCGGCGAACCCAAACTGGGATCTGAACAAAGATGGTCAGATTCAGTTCGTTCTGCTGAAAGGCGAACCGGGCCATCCAGATGCTGAAGCACGTACCACCTACGTTATTAAAGAGCTGAACGACAAGGGCCTTAAAACCCAGCAGCTGGCGTTAGACACCGCAATGTGGGATACCGCTCAGGCGAAAGATAAGATGGACGCGTGGCTGTCCGGCCCTAACGCCAACAAAATTGAAGTGGTCATTGCCAACAACGATGCGATGGCAATGGGTGCGGTAGAAGCGCTGAAAGCACACAACAAATCCGCGATTCCTGTATTCGGTGTGGATGCCCTGCCAGAAGCGCTGGCGCTGGTGAAATCTGGCGCTATGGCCGGTACCGTACTGAACGATGCCAACAACCAGGCGAAAGCCACCTTCGATCTGGCGAAAAACCTGGCCGATGGTAAAGGTGCCGCTGACGGGACTAACTGGAAAGTTGACAACAAAATCGTTCGCGTTCCTTACGTGGGCGTAGACCAGTCCAACCTGGCTGAGTTTATCGGTAAATAAGTTATCTGCATTGTCTTCACTGGGCGCAATTCGTTGCGCCCTTTTATAACGCGATATGCGAGGCCAACAAGGTATAATTATGGTCAGCACAACTACTCAGTCGTCCGGTGAATACTTGTTGGAAATGACCGGTGTCAATAAGTTATTCCCCGGTGTTAAGGCGCTCGATAATGTTAATTTAAAAGTTCGTCCTCACTCTATTCATGCATTAATGGGTGAAAACGGTGCGGGTAAATCAACATTATTAAAATGCCTTTTTGGGATCTATCAAAAAGATTCTGGCAGCATTCTTTTTCAGGGAAAAGAGATCGACTTCCATTCAGCGAAAGAAGCGCTGGAGAACGGTATCTCGATGGTACACCAGGAATTAAACCTGGTCCTGCAACGTTCAGTTATGGATAATATGTGGTTGGGTCGTTATCCAACCAAAGGTGTCTTTGTCGATCAGGATAAAATGTATCGCGACACCAAAGCCATTTTTGATGAGCTGGATATTGATATCGACCCGCGCGCCCGCGTCGGGACATTATCCGTTTCCCAGATGCAGATGATCGAAATTGCCAAAGCGTTCTCCTATGATGCGAAAATTGTGATCATGGATGAACCGACATCGTCATTAACGGAAAAAGAGGTTAACCACCTTTTTACCATTATTCGTAAGCTGAAAGATCGCGGCTGTGGCATTGTCTATATCTCACATAAAATGGAAGAGATCTTCCAGCTGTGCGATGAAATCACCATCCTGCGCGACGGTCAGTGGATTGCCACCCAGCCGCTGGAAGGGCTGGACATGGACAAGATCATCGCCATGATGGTTGGCCGTTCTCTGAACCAGCGCTTCCCGGATAAAGAAAACAAGCCAGGCGAAGTGATTCTGGAGGTGCGTAACCTGACCTCGCTGCGTCAGCCGTCTATCCGCGATGTCTCTTTCGATCTGCACAAGGGGGAGATCCTTGGCATCGCAGGGCTGGTGGGCGCTAAGCGCACCGATATCGTGGAAACCCTGTTTGGTATCCGTGAGAAAGCCGAAGGCACCATTACGCTGCACGGTAAGAAGATCAACAACCACAACGCCAACGAAGCCATTAATAATGGCTTTGCGCTGGTGACGGAAGAGCGTCGTTCCACCGGTATTTACGCTTATCTGGATATTAACTTTAACTCGTTAATTTCTAATATTCGCAATTACAAAAACAAGGTCGGGCTGCTGGATAATTCCCGCATGAAGAGCGATACCCAGTGGGTGATTGACTCCATGCGCGTGAAAACGCCGGGCCACCGCACGCAAATTGGCTCACTTTCGGGAGGAAACCAGCAGAAAGTCATTATTGGTCGCTGGCTATTAACCCAGCCTGAAATTCTGATGCTGGATGAACCTACGCGCGGTATCGACGTGGGTGCAAAATTCGAGATTTACCAGCTTATCGCAGAGCTGGCGAAAAAAGATAAAGGGATCATTATTATTTCTTCCGAAATGCCGGAATTGTTAGGGATCACAGACCGTATTCTGGTTATGAGCAATGGTCTCGTTGCCGGTATTGTTGAAACCAAAACGACAACGCAAAACGAAATTTTGCGTCTTGCGTCTTTGCACCTTTAAGATCAGGGGCTCCTCATGAGTGCGTTAAATAAAAAAAGTTTTCTCACTTATCTGAAAGAAGGCGGTATTTACGTTGTTCTTTTAGTCTTGCTGGCGATTATTATTTTCCAGGACCCTACGTTCTTAAGTCTGCTGAACTTGAGTAACATTCTGACCCAGTCTTCCGTACGTATTATTATCGCGCTTGGCGTGGCGGGACTTATCGTTACCCAGGGGACTGACCTTTCGGCAGGGCGCCAGGTGGGTCTGGCGGCGGTCATTGCGGCGACCCTGTTGCAGTCGATGGAAAACGCCAACAAGGTATTCCCGGAGATGGCGACCATGCCGATTTTTGTGGTGATCCTGATCGTGTGTGCCATCGGCGCGGTAATTGGCCTGATTAACGGCATCATCATTGCTTACCTGAACGTGACGCCATTCATCACTACGCTTGGCACGATGATCATCGTTTATGGTATCAACTCCCTGTACTACGATTTCGTCGGCGCGTCTCCAATCTCTGGCTTCGACAGCGGCTTCTCGACCTTCACGCAGGGGTTTGTTGCGCTCGGCAGCTTCCGTCTCTCCTATATCACCTTCTATGCGCTGATTGCGGTGGCATTTGTCTGGATCCTGTGGAACAAAACCCGCTTCGGTAAAAACATCTTTGCTATCGGCGGTAACCCGGAAGCGGCGAAGGTCTCCGGGGTCAACGTGGCTCTGAACCTGCTGATGATTTATGCCCTGTCCGGGGTCTTCTACGCCTTCGGCGGGATGCTGGAAGCAGGCCGTATCGGCTCTGCAACCAACAACCTCGGCTTTATGTACGAACTGGATGCGATTGCGGCCTGCGTGGTTGGCGGCGTCTCCTTCAGCGGCGGCGTGGGTACCGTGCTGGGCGTGGTGACCGGTGTGATCATCTTCACCGTTATCAACTACGGCCTGACCTACATCGGTGTGAACCCGTACTGGCAGTACATTATCAAGGGTGCGATCATCATCTTCGCGGTTGCCCTGGATTCACTGAAGTACGCGCGTAAGAAGTAAGTTCTTCAGAATGAAAAGGCCCGCTCACGTAGCGGGCCTTTTTTTGCCCGGTGGCGCGACGCTTACCGGGCCTACAAAATCGCGATCGTAAGTCGGTTAAGGCGAAGCCGCCACCCGACATCAGTTATTACTTCTTCTGCATTTCCAGCAGCTGCTCCGGCGTTACCGCCGGATAACCCTGCGCATCCTCCGGCACTTCGTGCATCGTTGGGATCGGCACCAGCGGGCCTAAAAAGCGCGGTTCACGTTTGAACAGGTACAGGTCAGCCAGCGCGCCGAAACGGGCGCCAAACTCACGCACGCGCACGCTCAGCATATCTTTTGGCGATGGCACCGCATAACACTGCGCCTGAATGCCCATATGCAGGGCGATAAACAGCGCCCGCTCGCAGTGGAAACGCTGGGTAATGATGATGAAATCATTGGTGTCGAACACCTTGCGGGTACGCACGATGGAATCAAGCGTGCGGAATCCGGCGTAGTCGAGCACGATATCGGCCGGGTCGACGCCTGCGGCAATCAGATCTTTGCGCATCGTCACCGGCTCGTTATAGCTTTGCAGCGCGTTATCGCCGCTCAACAGCAGATAGTTCACCTTGCCGCTGTTATAGGCGTTCAGCGCGCCCTGAATACGATACCGGTAATACTGATTTATGACGCCGGTGCGGTAATACTTGGCGGTGCCAAGCACCACGCCAACCTGACGGTAGGGGAGGTCCTGTAGGTCATCAAAAATGTAGGGGGCTGTTTTCCAGCTCATCCAGCGGTCGAGACCCAGCACGATCAACAGCAGTATGCCGACCAGGACAGACAGGCTGTAAAACACGCGCTTTAACATGCAGATGGCTCGTACCGATGATGAAATTTCCCTCAGGCTACTGTACCCGCCTGGTTAGCGCAAGAAACAGCGATTCAACTGAGGGGTTTTTCGTCAGACTGGCGGGCAACTCTGCCCGCCGAACAGATTATGCCAGCAGCACGCGGTCAATGGTTGAACAGCCCAGCGCTTTCAGCGTGGCTGCGGTCGCGTCCCACTGGATCAGCGGCGCATCGGCCTTTTCAGCCAGGATTGCGCGCTGAATATCCGGGTAGTCATACCCGTTCAGGCTAAGCAGGTTCAGGGCGCCCTGAAGCGGAGGCAGCGTCGGGTTAAACGCGGCGTTCTCTGCGTAACTGCCGGTGAAGATGCGGCCGTCGCGGCACTGAAGGGCGACGCCGCTTGGAGATTTGCTGTATGGCGTGTGGCTTTTATTGGCGGCGGCAATGGCCGCTTCGCTCAGCTCATCCCCTGAGAGCGCATAACCGTGGTCCTGCTCGTCCATCAGCAGGGTTTTGATCTCAAGATCTTTCGGGCCGAAAGCATCCGGCAGGTAATCACGCAGCGTATGCGGTGCGCGTCCCGGCAGGTTGATACGCAGTTCAAGACCGCTGTTCAGCTCATTCATAAACTGGCGGCAGTGGCCGCAAGGGGTATAGTTGACGGTGATGGCGCGCAGGGCTTTTTCGCCGCGTAGCCAGGCGTGACTGATGGCGCTCTGCTCCGCATGGACGGTTTGCTGCATGGTCGCACCGAGAAACTCCATGTTTCCGCCGAAGTACCAGGTCCCGCTCACACCGCGCGCAATTGCGCCTACGTTAAAATGGGAAAGGTCAGCGCGGGCGCAGGCAGCCGCCAGGGGCAGCAGGGCGAAAGCCAGCGCGTCTTCGTCCAGCCCCGTTGCCTGTTTAAGCGTCGTGACCTGATCTGCCGTCAGCAGGGCGGGGAAATGCGCATCCGCCAGAACCGGAGCCAGGGCTGATTGCAAATTCTCTGCAAGCTGAGAGAAAGCAGCTTGAAAACGTGGATGCATGACGTTGCCTCATCAAGGTTAATGGATCGGTAGTGTACGGAGCCGTACGGCCTTTATATGTGATCCAAATCTCATTATGTGTGCAACTTATGAAATGAAAATGAAATTTGCGCGACGCATCGCAAATTTTAGCCCATTACTGCCAGAATAATCGGGAAGATAAACGGCGCGACCAGGGAAGTGATAATCCCGCAGATCACCAGCGCCAGCGAGCTGAATGCCCCTTCCTGATAATCGAGTTCCGCGCAGCGTGCGGTGCCCAGCGCGTGCGAGGCGGTACCCATCGCCAGACCGCGTGCCGCTTTGGTACGAATTTTCATGATATTCAGCAGCGTATGACCAAACACCGCGCCCAGGATACCGACGAAAATCACGCACACGGCGCTGATGGCCGGAATGCCCCCGATGCTGCCGCCCACGGCCATGGCAATCGGCGTGGTGACGGATTTAGGCAGGATAGAGGCGGCGATCTGCGGCGATGCGCCCATCATTAAGGCCACCGAGGTGCCGGTGATCATCGCAACAAGGCTCCCCACGAAGCAGATGGTTATGATGGATTTCCAGCGCGCGCGGATCTGATGCAGTTGCTCATATAAAGGAAACGCCAGCGCCACCACGGCAGGCTGCAACAAATCGTTAAGGATCTTGCTCCCGGCGAAGTAACGCTCATAAGAAATGCCGGTGAGCAGCAGAAAAGGAATAATCACCACCATGGCGACCAGCAGCGGGTTGAGCAACGGCATTTTGAAACGCACCGCAAGCTTACGCGCAGCAAAGAACACCACCAGGGTTAACGGCAGGGACCACCAGATATTCGCCATCATTTTTTTGTTTTCTCCCCGACGACCTTACGTTCGCCATGCACAATGTGTGAACTCCAGCTGACGACCAGGAAAACCACCAGCGTACTGATGGCGCAGGAGACCACAATCGGGCCGAACTGCGCTTTAAGCACATCGTAATACTGCATAACCCCAACGCCGATAGGCACAAAAAGCAGGGCCATGTAGCGAATGAGAACGAAGCACCCTGGGTTGACCCATTTTGCGGGCAGCACCTGTAATGCCAGCAGTACAAACAGGATCAGCATGCCGATAATGCTGCCGGGTATCGTAATCGGCAGCAGCGAAGCGATAAAAATGCCGGCGTACAGGCAGGCATAAATGAGGACGAAGGCGCGAAGGTATTGCCAGATAGTATTCAGTGATTTGCTCATGGTGAAAGTCCTTGCTGAGACGTATTCATCATACAATTAAACCTGAAAATGTGCCACGGATCACATCATGAATTTTGGGCATATCAGACATTCCGGAATGGAACGCCGGGCTTTCAACATACATAGAGAGCAGCTACTATAGCGCGTCTTTTTTCACAGGTACTCAGAATGCGTGTTTTACTGGCCCCGATGGAAGGCGTGCTCGACTCTCTCGTGCGCGAGCTGCTTACCGAGGTGAACGATTACGATCTCTGCGTGACGGAGTTTCTGCGCGTGGTCGATATGTTGCTGCCAGAAAAATCATTTTATCGTCTCTGTCCGGAACTGCATCGTCAGAGCCGCACGCCGTCCGGTACGCTGGTGCGCGTCCAGCTGCTCGGCCAGTATCCTGAGTGGCTGGCTGAAAACGCCGCCCGCGCGGTAGCGCTTGGTTCGTACGGCGTCGATCTTAACTGCGGCTGTCCGTCAAAGCTGGTCAACGGCAGCGGCGGGGGGGCGACGCTACTTAAAGATCCGGAGCTGATTTATCGCGGCGCAAAGGCCATGCGTGAGGCAGTGCCATCGCATCTGCCGGTGACGGTCAAAGTCCGTCTGGGATGGGACAGCGGCGATAAGCAGTTTGAAATTGCTGACGCGGTGCAGCAGGCGGGCGCCACCGAGCTGGTGGTGCACGGGCGAACCAAAGAGGATGGTTATAAAGCCGAGCGCATTAACTGGCAGGCGATTGGCGAGATCCGCAAACGGCTTACGATTCCGGTGATTGCCAACGGCGAAATCTGGGATTACGAGAGCGCGCAGGCCTGCCTCAAAGAGACCGGCTGTAATGCCGTGATGATTGGCCGCGGTGCGCTGAACGTGCCGAACCTCAGCCGGGTGGTGAAATATAATGAACCGCGGATGCCGTGGGCGGATGTGGTGAAACTACTGCAAAAATACACGCGGCTGGAAAAACAGGGCGATACCGGCTTGTATCACGTCGCGCGCATTAAACAGTGGCTGAGTTATTTGCGTAAGGAGTACGACGACGCGCTGGGATTATTTCAGGAGATCCGTACCCTACAGACGTCTGCGGATATTGCCCGGGTGATCCAGTCGAAGTCCTGAGCGAAGTGTGAAGAGTTTGCCCGGCGCGGAGCCGGGCAACGGAATCAGAAAATCATCTTGAATACGCCGGTTACCACCAGCAGCCCTATCAGAAATATAATCAAAATAACCCACAATAATATTTTCATTCGCCTCTCCTGCGTATGTCTGTCGAAGTAAGTGTAGCAGTCAATTCATAATTAGCATGAATACATGAAATTAACTCATTGTCTTGGGGAATAAATTTCCGGATATGAAAATGTATAACAATATGCGGATTGCCACGCGTTACTAAAAAACGGAACGTCAGTAAGCGTAAGTTGCGCCTTTATTTTTTTTGAGTTCATGGCGTAATGAAACGTTCTCTTACTTTATCTCTGAGTGCTCCTCTTGTTTTTATGCTGGCCGCCTGCGCGCCGGAACATGCCACGGTGTCTCCAGTAAAAACGCAAGCCGCCGCCGCAACTGTAAATACCCAACTGCGTCATGCCGACTGGCCAAAAAGCGAATGGTGGAAAGACTTTAACGACTCCCAGCTCAACGCGCTGATCGACAAAGCGCTGGCGGATGCGCCGGATATGCAAATTGCCCGTCAGCGTATCACCCTGGCGGAAGCACAGGCGAAAGCCGCTGTCGCTGCTGAGGGTCCACAACTGGATTTTTCCGCAGATGTGGAACGGCAAAAGATGTCGGCAGAGGGGTTGATGGGGCCATTTGCACTGACCGACCCGGCAGCGGGGACCACCGGCCCCTGGTATACCAACGGCACCTTTGGTCTGACGGCGGGTTGGGATCTGGATTTATGGGGTAAAAACCGCGCCCAAATTGAGGCCCGCATCGGTAAGGTGAATGCGCAAAAAGCGGAGCTGGAGCAGACCCGCCAGCTGCTCGCCAGCAGCGTCGCGCGGCTGTACTGGGACTGGCAGACCGAGGCCGCGGTGGGTGACGTGCTCGCGCAGATCAAACGGGAGCAGGAAAATATCATCGGTGCCGATAGGGAGCTTTATCAGCACGGCATTACCTCCTCGGTGGAAGGGGTTGAAACGGATATCAGTGCCAGCAAAACCGATGAACAGCTCGCTGACGTGCACGGCAAAATGAAGGCCATTGAGGCGCGTCTGAATGCGTTGACCAATACCCCTTCAGTCACGCTCGCACGGCATGCCTTACCTGACGCAGAGGCATCGCTGCCATCAACGCTCGGTTATGAACTGCTGGCTCGGCGCCCGGATTTGCAGGAGGCGCACTGGTATATCGAAGCATCCATGAGCGAAGTCGATGCCGCCAGAGCCGCGTTCTACCCTGACATCAATTTGATGGCGTTCTTGCAGCAGGATGCATTGCACCTGAGCGACCTGTTCCGCTCATCTGCGCAGCAAATGGGCGTAACCGCGGGGCTGACGCTGCCAATTTTTGACAGCGGTCGGTTGAATGCGAACCTGGATATCGCCCAGGCGCAAAACAACCTCTCCGTGGCGAACTACAACAAGGCCGTGGTAGATGCCGTAAACCAGGTCGCCCGGACGGCCAGCGAAGTGGAAACGCTGACCGCCAAAAATCAGCACCAGCAGCAGATCGAAAAAGATGCGGCGCGCGTCGTCGCGCTGGCGCAGGCGCGCTTCAGGGCGGGGATCATTGCCGGCTCCCGGGTGAGTGAAGCAAAAATTCCGGCGCTCAAAGAGCGTATTGCCGGGTTGATGCTGAAAGGTCAGTACGTGGATGCCACGCTCCAGCTCACCTCCGCGCTGGGTGGCGGATATCATCACGGCTAACATTGCGCATTATCTATACTTACCTCTTTGCAGATTTTCAGGAGGTGAGTATGACGCGAGTCGCAATTGTTACCGCATCGGATTCAGGAATTGGCAAAACGACGGCCCTGATGCTGGCCGAGCGCGGGTTTGATATCGGGGTGACCTGGCACTCAGATGAGGAAGGGGCGCTGGCAACCTGCCGTGAAATTGAAGCGCGCGGGCAGCGTGCCGAGGCCATTCAACTCAACTTAAGCCATTTACCGGAAGGCGCAAAGGCCATTGAAACCCTGATTACGCGTTTCGGGCGGCTGGATGTGCTGGTTAACAATGCCGGGGCGATGAATAAAGCGCCATTTCTGGACCTGTCGTTTGACGACTGGCGGCACATATTCACCGTTGACGTGGACGGCGCGTTTCTCTGCTCGCAAATCGCGGCGCGTCAGATGGTGAAGCAGGGGGAAGGGGGGCGGATCGTGAACATCACCTCGGTGCATGAACATACGCCATTGCCGGACGCCAGCGCCTATACGGCGGCCAAACATGCGCTGGGCGGGTTAACCAAGTCGATGGCGCTGGAGCTGGTTAAACATAAGATTCTGGTGAACGCCGTTGCGCCCGGTGCGATCGCCACGCCGATGAATGATATGGACGACAGCGAAGTGAAAGAAGGCTCAATGCCGGAAATCCCGCTGGCACGGCCAGGGCATACCAAAGAAATTGCCAGCCTGGTGGCGTGGCTGTGTGACAGTGACGCCAGCTACACCACCGGGCAGTCGTTTATCGTTGACGGCGGTTTTATGCTGGCGAATCCGCAGTTTAAGCCGGAAGGGTAGATACCCTTCTCCCTCTCCCTGTGGGAGAGGGGCGGGGTGAGGGCAGCAGGCCGAACTCACTCTTCATCCCGCCGCTTTTCACGATGCTTCAGCCACAGCCGTACCCCAATCACCACCGCAACCACCAGGATCAACCACGCCCAGTGCTTCAGGTGCTGGTCAAGATTATGCAGCCATGGGCCAATCACTTCGCCACCCGCGTAGCCAAGCGTGGTGAAAATCAACGCCCAGGCAATCGCCCCGAGAATGTTCAGCGGCAGGAAAATTTTCGGTGGTAAACGACTCGCGCCAATCAGTATCGGCCCAATGATGCGAAAACCGTACATAAAGCGGGTGCCAATCACAAACAGCCAGGGACGTCGCTGGATAAGCCGCTGAGCACGGCGAATTTTCTTTTGATGCCTGGCAAAACGTTGCAAAAGCGTCGGGCCAAAGCGCAGCCCCAGAAAATAGAGCAGCTGATCGCCAATCATACCGCCCAACGCGACGGCGGCGACCACCAGCGAGAATTTCAGCAATCCCTGGTGTGCGGCCACCCCGCCCAGCAGCGTGATGGTTTCGCCTTCCGCCACGCTGCCGATCACCAGCGCGGCGTATCCATATTGTTCAATAAGACCGTTGATATCCATTACGTAAACGTCGTCTCCCTTACTGTGCCTGCGTTAATCATATACCCCATCCATTAACCGCGCGGCAATCAACGGAAATTTCCCACTGTACATAAAATAATCTAAAGCCTGCATTATACTTAAGCTATCGCTGACGGGCCGACAACAAGGGGGCGTTATGAACCATGTCTGGGGACTTTTCTCCCATCCCGATCGTGAAATGCAGGTCATCCGTAACGAGAACGAAACGGTCGCGCATCACTATACCCACCATGTCCTGCTGATGGCAGCGGTGCCGGTGGTCTGCGCATTTATTGGTACTACGCAGATAGGCTGGAACTTTGGTGACGGCACCGTGGTTCAGCTTTCGTGGTTTACCGGACTGTACCTGGCCATTCTGTTTTATGGCCTGATGCTGGCCGGGGTGGCGGTGATGGGGCGGGTCATCCACTGGATGGCGCGCAACTATCCGCAGCGCCCGTCGCTGGCACACTGTATGGTCTTCGCCGGATACGTCGCGACCCCGCTGTTTTTAAGCGGTATTGTCGCGCTCTATCCACTGGTCTGGCTGTGCGCGCTGATCGGTACGGTTGCCCTCTTTTATACCGGTTATCTGCTGTATGTAGGGGTGCCAACCTTCCTCAATATCAATAAAGAAGAGGGCCTGAGCTTCTCCAGCTCTACGCTTGCCATCGGCGTACTGGTCCTGGAGGCGCTACTGGCCCTGACAGTTATTCTTTGGGGTTATGGATACCGTCTCTTCTAAGTTCCCTGCATTGCTGGCGTAAATGCCAGCAATGCAGCATCTGGTTATGATTCTCCGCTGGCGACAACGCACGGTGACCGCTATGATGCCGAAGCCAGCCTGTGTTTATCCGTCGACACAGGCGGTGTACGTCATAACGTGCGTGAATCATTATCAGAAGTCTCATCATGCTGAAATTTCGAGTGTCACTCCTTAGTCTTGCGCTGCTGTTGGGCGTCTCCGCTACCGCGCCAGCCATCGCCAAAACGACCGCAGTCGCCACCGCTGCTGCGCAACCCCAGATTGCGTCCGGCAGCGCGATGATCGTTGACCTGAATACCAACAAGGTGATCTACGCCAGTCATCCGGATCTGGTGCGCCCGATCGCTTCCATAACCAAAGTCATGACCGCGATGGTGGTGCTTGATGCACGACTGCCGCTGGACGAAAAGCTAAAAGTGGATATCAGCCACACGCCAGAGATGAAAGGGATCTACTCTCGCGTGCGTCTGAAAAGTGAAATCAGCCGTAAAAATATGCTGCTGTTGGCGCTGATGTCCTCAGAGAACCGCGCGGCGGCGAGCCTTGCCCACCATTATCCTGGCGGTTACGACGCGTTTATCCGCGCGATGAATGCCAAAGCCAAAGCGCTGGGGATGAAAAATACCCATTTCGTGGAGCC
The DNA here is from genome assembly GCF_004136805.1 of Enterobacter cloacae complex sp. GF14B. Classification (NCBI taxonomy): domain Bacteria; kingdom Pseudomonadati; phylum Pseudomonadota; class Gammaproteobacteria; order Enterobacterales; family Enterobacteriaceae; genus Enterobacter; species Enterobacter cloacae complex sp. GF14B. The sequence continues at coordinate 28,033 of NZ_QFRV01000039.1, read as the reverse complement.
AACCGGTCTGTCGATCCATAACGTCTCGACGGCGCGTGATTTAACAAAGCTGCTGATCGCCAGTAAGCAATACCCGCTGATTGGTCAGCTCAGCACCACGCGTGAGGAGATGGCGACATTCTCGAACCCGGCGTATACGCTGCCGTTCCGCAACACTAACCATCTGGTGTATCGCGATAACTGGAATATTCAGTTAACCAAGACCGGATTCACCAATGCGGCAGGACACTGCCTGGTGATGCGCACCGTATTTAACGGTAAGCCAGTGGCGCTGGTGGTGATGGACGCCTTCGGCAAATATACCCACTTCGCGGATGCCAGCCGCCTGCGTACCTGGATTGAAACCGGGAAAGTGCAGCCGGTGCCGGCTTCAGCGCTGGCGTATAAAAAGCAGAAAGCGGAACAGATGGCGACGGCGCAGAACGATTAGGAAAAAGCAAAACGGTAACGCATGTTACCGTTTTTTATGTTTTCTCCCTCTCCCTGTGGGAGAGGGCCGGGGTGAGGGCACCAGACCGCACTGCGTTTATTCCGGCAGCGTCCAGTCCCCGTCGTTGAGCGGGCGCTGCATCATCACCGTGTCCCGCCAGTCGCCTTTTTTATATCCCACACTTCTGAGCTGACCCACAATTTCGAAACCGTGCTTTTTATGCAGCCGCAACGACCCGGGGTTATTTTGCCCGTCGCCGACCACGGCAATCATCTGCCGCCACGGTCCTTGTTCACAACGGGCGATCAGTGCCTGGAGTAAGGCCGAGCCAAACCCGCGGCCGGTGGTGCTGGCATCCACATAAATGGATTCTTCAAGGGTATAGCGATAAGCCTGGCGTGGACGATAAAACGTGGCGTAGCAGTAGCCGACAACAATGCCGCGATACAGCGCAACCAGCCACGGTAAACCGCTGTCGGTCACGCTCTTCATCCGCTGACGCATCTCATCGACGGTGGGGGGAACTTCCTCGAAGGACGCACGGCCATGAAGCACATGCCAGGCGTATATCGCCGAGATGGCATGCGCATCGTCAGGAAGGGCGTCGCGCACCTCGATTTCAGTTTCGGGGAAAGTTTCTACAGCCGACATGTTCTGCCCGCTCCTTGTTTGGAAAGCCAGAGAAACGTTTCTCTGGCAACAGGCAGATACTCTAGTACGTTTGAGGAGAGCTTAACAATCTCTTAAATTTGGCTATATGAGTTCATCAGAGGCTTGCGTATTGTGCTGCTCTGATTCGGCACTCTCTTTCCAGTATTTCTTCCGCGTTGTCTTACCAATGCCGGGGTTCATACTGTTTGTAGGGTCATTTTTGCGATAAAACTGTTTAAGCGTCTCCGGCGCTTTATACAGGTGTCCCACGTTGTGCTCGGCAGGATATTGCGCGCCACGCTCGTGCAGCAGCGCCAGCATCTGTTCTTTCAGCGCGTGTGCATCAACCCCTTTTTTCACGATGTAATCCTGGTGGAAGACATAGCACATAAAGTGGCCGTAATAGAGCTTATGCACCAGCTTGCTGTCGATCTCCGGCGGCAGATGTTCAAACCACTCGGTATCGTTGCGACGCAGGGCGATATCCAGCGCCAGAATATCCTCCACTTCTTCGGAATGCACCGCCTGATAACGGATAGCGGCACCCGCCGCGGCGAAACGATGCAGGAAGGCTTTGCTGCCTTCTTCCGGCGTGCAGGCAAAGAAATCCCCGTCGGCGGTTTTGAAGAATTCGGTGAGCCAGCTCTGCGCTTCGTCAATTCCGTCCCCGGCCATTTTCAGCAGCAGATGGTGCTCATACTTGTCGCGCCAGGTCTTCATCCGCTCCGGTAAATGCGCCGGGAAGACGTTGCCCAGCTTCTGCATAAAGCGGTCGGTGAAGTGCGGCTTGAAGAGCGACACTTTCTCCAGCATCGCATCGGTGCGGCCCTTCATGGTGAAGAAGAACGGCATTTTGTCGGTGCCGAGCTTGTCGATCATCAGGAAGGTATCTTTGCCGTAGCGCTCGGCGATGTCGTAAATGTCCCGGTGCATATACTCGCCCGCCACCGGCAGGTGAGTGAACTCGGCCAGAATATGACGGCGGATCTCCGTCAGCACCTCCGGCTGATTGGTGCCGATGTAAAACACCTGCTGCTTTTTCTCTGCCGGGAAGGTATCGAGGCGCACCGCAAAAACGGCCAGCTTGCCCGCGCAGCCGGAGGATTCAAACAGGCGATCCGGATCGGCGTTATAGCGCGCCGGTGTATCGGCATTGATATCGCGCACGCGGGTGATGTAATCGTGGTCATGCGCGTGACGGCCATCGTGCTGAACGTCTTCGTCCTTCACGCGGTCATCGTCAAGTTTGCTGAGGATCTGCTCTGGCGTTACGCCCAGATCGATCCCCAAATGGTTAACCAGCGTCAGCTTGCCGTTTTCATCGATACGGGCAAACAGCGACATCTCCGTGTAGGCTGGGCCGCGCTGCACCAGCGAGCCGCCGGAGTTATTGCAGATCCCGCCGATCACCGAGGCACCAATGCACGACGAGCCGATCACCGAGTGCGGTTCGCGACCCAGCGGCTTAAGCGCCTTTTCCAGCGAGTAGAGCGTGGTGCCGGGGAAGGCGAGTACCTGTTCGCCCTTGTCCAGCAGGTGCAGTTTGTCGAGGCGCAGGGTGCTGATAATCACGATGTCACGATCGTAATCGTTGCCGTTCGGCGTGGAGCCTTCAGTCAGGCCGGTGTTAGCAGCCTGCATTAAAATAATCTTGTCTGCCGCAACGCAGGCGCTGAGCACGCGCCACAGTTCGAGCAACGTACCGGGGAAGACCACCGCCAGTGCCTCGCCCTGACCGGAGCGGAAGCCCTTGCGGTAGCGGGCGGTTTTAGCCGGGTCGGTAAGCAGGTGAGAGTGACCAACCAGGCGCGACAGTTCGTTAATAAATGTAGTGTTATCGTCAGTTCGAACAGAAGACATCTTCCACTCCTTGTGGTGGGGCAAATTTCTCGCTGTAAAGCATAGCGCGATTAGCCGTTGAGCGGTCGGGTATTCATGAGAAAAATCAGAGAATAACCCTGCAAGGTTTTCAGGCTTTGTGGCACACTGCGCTTTTCGCACGGTCTGGCCGGGTGCTTCCCGCGGTTATTGATGAGAGAGAATAACAACATGAAATGGCTATGTTCTGTAGGTGTCGCCGTCAGCCTGGCGCTGCAACCTGCGCTGGCAGAGGATTTGTTTGGTAATCACCCGCTCACGCCCGAAGCCCGCGACGCCTTTGTCACGGATTTACTCAAAAAGATGACGGTCGATGAGAAAATCGGCCAGCTGCGCCTGATCAGCGTCGGCCCGGATAACCCGAAAGAAGCCATTCGCGAGATGATCAAAGACGGGCAGGTAGGAGCCATTTTTAACACCGTTACCCGCCAGGATATCCGCAAGATGCAGGATCAGGTGATGGAGCTGAGCCGCCTGAAAATCCCACTGTTCTTCGCTTATGACGTGGTGCACGGCCAGCGTACCGTCTTCCCGATTAGCCTCGGCTTAGCCTCCTCCTTTAACCTCGATGCGGTGAAAACCGTCGGGCGCGTATCGGCATATGAAGCCGCAGACGACGGCCTGAACATGACCTGGGCGCCGATGGTTGACGTCTCCCGCGATCCGCGCTGGGGCCGCGCTTCGGAGGGCTTTGGAGAAGACACGTATTTAACCGCCACGATGGGCAAAACCATGGTGGAAGCGATGCAGGGCAAAAGTCCGGCAGATCGTTACTCGGTGATGACCAGCGTCAAGCACTTCGCCGCCTACGGCGCGGTGGAGGGCGGTAAAGAGTACAACACCGTCGACATGAGCCCGCAGCGCCTGTTTAACGACTACATGCCGCCATACAAGGCAGGGCTGGACGCGGGCAGCGGGGCGGTGATGGTAGCGCTGAACTCTCTCAACGGCACGCCTGCCACCTCCGATTCGTGGCTGCTGAAAGACGTGCTGCGCGACCAGTGGGGCTTCAAGGGCATCACCGTTTCTGACCACGGCGCGATTAAAGAGCTGATCAAACACGGCACGGCGTCTGACCCGGAAGATGCGGTACGCGTGGCGCTCAAGTCCGGCATCAACATGAGCATGAGCGACGAGTACTACAGCAAATACCTGCCGGGGCTGGTGAAGAGCGGCAAGGTGACGATGGCAGAGCTGGACGACGCTGCTCGCCACGTGCTGAACGTGAAATATGACATGGGACTGTTTAACGATCCTTACAGCCATCTGGGGCCGAAGGATTCAGACCCGGCGGACACCAACGCCGAAAGCCGTCTGCACCGTAAAGAAGCCCGGGAAGTAGCTCGCGAAAGCCTGGTGCTGTTGAAAAACCGTCTCGACACGCTGCCGCTGAAAAAATCCGGCACCATTGCCGTGGTCGGTCCGCTGGCCGACAGCAAGCGCGACGTCATGGGCAGCTGGTCCGCCGCAGGCGTGGCGGATCAGTCCGTTACCGTGCTGACCGGCATTAAGAGCGCCGTGGGTGATAACGCAAAAGTGGTTTACGCCAAAGGTGCGAACGTCACCGACGATAAAGACATCGTGACCTTCCTCAACCAGTATGAGGAAGCGGTGAAGGTGGATGCGCGCACGCCGAAAGAGATGCTCGACGAAGCGGTTAACGCCGCGAAGCAGTCCGACGTGGTGGTCGCGGTGGTGGGTGAAGCGCAGGGGATGGCGCACGAAGCCTCCAGCCGGACCGACATCACTATCCCGCAAAGCCAGCGCAATCTGATCGCGGCCCTGAAAGCCACCGGCAAGCCGCTGGTGCTGGTGCTGATGAACGGGCGCCCGCTGGCGCTGGTGAAAGAAGATCAGCAGGCTGACGCCATTCTGGAAACCTGGTTCGCCGGTACCGAAGGCGGTAACGCCATTGCCGACGTGCTGTTTGGCGATTACAACCCGTCCGGCAAGCTGCCGATGTCCTTCCCGCGCTCCGTCGGGCAGATCCCGGTTTACTACAGCCACCTGAACACCGGTCGTCCGTATAACGCCGACAAGCCGAACAAGTACACGTCCCGTTACTTCGACGAAGCTAACGGCCCGCTCTATCCGTTTGGCTATGGCCTGAGTTACACCACCTTCAAGGTGTCTGACGTCAAAATGTCGGCGCCGACCCTGAAGCGTGACGGCAAAGTGACCGCCAGCGTAGAGGTGACCAACAGCGGCAAACGCGAAGGCGCGACGGTGATCCAGATGTACGTTCAGGACGTCACGGCCTCCATGAGCCGTCCGGTGAAACAGCTGCGCGGCTTCGAAAAGGTCAACCTGAAACCGGGCGAAACCAGAACGGTCAGCTTCCCGATTGACGTAAATGCGCTGAAGTTCTGGAATCAGCAGATGAAATACGATGCTGAGCCTGGCAAATTCAACGTCTTCATCGGCGTGGATTCCGCCCGCGTGAACAAAGCCGAGTTCGAACTGCAATAATCTTACCTTTCTCCCTTTCCCCCGCCTGGCGGGGGATGCCTCTCATCTTGTACGAAAAACGGTTAAATTCACTGTTTTAAGCTACGCTTTTCTCTCAAGCCTATGAAAAAGGCCACAAAATAATGAGGAAAGCAGAATGACGATGATTAAGGGGATAACAGGGTCGGCGGTGCTTCTGGCGGCGCTGAGCCTGCCGTTACAGGCCGCAGAGCCGGTTAAGGTGGGTTCCAAAATTGATACTGAGGGCGCGTTGCTCGGTAATATCATTTTGCAGGTACTCGAAAGTCACGGCGTGAAAACGGTCAATAAAGTACAGCTTGGCACCACGCCTGTCGTGCGCGGTGCCATCACTTCCGGCGAGCTGGATATCTACCCGGAATACACCGGCAACGGGGCATTCTTCTTCAAGGATGAAAACGATCCGGCCTGGAAAAATGCCAAAGCCGGGTACGAAAAAGTCAAAAAGCTGGACGCAGAAAAAAATAAGCTGGTCTGGCTAACGCCGGCACCGGCCAACAACACCTGGACCATCGCGGTGCGCAAAGATATCGCCGAGAAAGGCAAGCTCACCTCGCTTGACGATCTCAGCCGCTACCTGAAAGAGAAGGGCGAGTTTAAGCTCGCGGCCTCGGCAGAGTTTATCGAGCGCGCTGATGCCCTGCCAGCGTTTGAAAAAGCCTATGATTTCAAGCTCGATCAGGCACAGCTGCTCTCTCTGGCAGGCGGCGACACGGCAGTGACCATTAAGGCGGCGGCGCAGCAAACCTCCGGCGTCAACGCGGCGATGGCCTACGGCACAGACGGCCCGGTCGCGGCGCTTGGCCTGCAAACCCTGACCGACCCGAAAGGCGTTCAGCCTATTTACGCCCCAACCCCGGTCGTGCGCGAGGCGGTGCTGAAAGCCTACCCGGATATTGCGGAATGGCTCAAACCGGTATTTGAAAAACTGGATGCGAAAACGCTGCAACAGCTGAATGCCAGCATTGCCGTTGAGGGGCTGGATGCCAAAAAAGTGGCTGCCGACTTCCTGAAACAACAAGGGCTTGTGAAGTAACGGGATAAGGCTGTGCCAATAAAATGCCATAACCGCGTCCTGCTGCTGTTGGCCTGTGTGGCCATCGTGGCGGTCGCGTTACCTTTTGTGAATGTCGCGCCAAACCGTCTGGTGTCGGGCGAACCGCGCGCGCTCTGGCAGATCTGGGCATTTACGCCGCTGCTGCTGGGCGCGGCGCTGGCGAGTACTGTTGCTTTAGCCTTCTGGCCGGGGCGAACCGCCCTGTGGCTGACGTTTTTGCTCAGCGAAGCGCTGTTTATCGTACTGTTCTGGAGCGCAGGACAGGCGGCAACGCAGATGGCCGCGGTTGAAAGCCCGCTGGCGCGCACGTCGGTTGGTAGCGGGCTGTGGCTGTGGCTGGCACTTTGTCTGCTGGTCTGTAGCGATGCCATTCGCCGTCTGACGCCGCAACCCGTCTGGCGCTGGCTGCTGAACGCGCAATTCTGGGTTATCCCTCTGCTGATCCTCTTCAGCGGCGATCTGAATCAGCTCTCGCTGTTAAAAGAGTACGTCAACCGCCAGGAGGTATTTGACAACGCGCTGGCGCAACATCTGACGATCCTGTTCGGGACGCTGATCCCGGCGCTGCTGCTGGGCGTGCCGCTGGGCATGTGGTGCTACCGACATACCAGCCGCCAGGGCGCCGTCTTTACCGTGCTCAACGTTATTCAGACCATCCCCTCCGTCGCCCTGTTTGGCCTGCTGATTGCCCCCCTCGCCGGTCTGGTGAAATCCTTCCCTGCGTTGGCCGCGGCAGGCATTGCCGGAACCGGGCTGACGCCAGCGCTGATTGCCCTTGTGCTGTATGCGCTGTTGCCGCTGGTGCGCGGCGTGGTGGCGGGGTTAAGCCAGGTTCCGCCCGACGTGCTGGAAAGCGCCCATGCGATGGGGATGAGCGCGCGCCAGTGTTTCTGGAAAATACAGCTGCCGCTTGCGCTTCCGCTGCTGGTTCGCAGCCTGCGGGTGGTAACAGTGCAAACCGTGGGGATGGCGGTGATTGCCGCGCTGATCGGGGCGGGCGGCTTTGGAGCACTGGTCTTCCAGGGGCTGCTCAGTAGCGCGCTGGATCTGGTGTTGCTGGGCGTCGTGCCCACAATTGCGCTGGCGGTCGTACTGGATGCCCTGTTTGCCCTGTGGCTCGCGCTGCTCAGGAGAAGAGCCAATGATTGAATTTCATGATGTGAGTAAAACCTTTGCGGGCCGTCCGGCGGCAAGCCACCTTAATCTGCATTTTGCCGAGGGGGCGTTCTCGGTATTGATCGGGACATCGGGGTCGGGAAAATCCACGATGCTGAAGATGATCAATCGGCTCGTGGAGCACGACAGCGGGACGATTCGCTTTGCCGGAGAGGAGATCCGCAGCCTGCCGGTGCTGGAGCTGCGGCGGCGTATGGGCTACGCCATTCAGTCCATCGGCCTGTTTCCCCACTGGACGGTGGCGCAGAACATTGCCACCGTGCCACAGCTGGAAAAATGGTCCCGGGGGAAGATCAATGAGCGTGTCGACGAACTGATGGCGCTGCTGGGCCTGGACGCGTCGCTTCGTAACCGCTATCCGCACCAGCTTTCCGGCGGACAGCAGCAGCGGGTCGGGGTGGCGCGCGCGCTGGCCGCTAACCCGCAGGTACTGCTGATGGATGAGCCCTTCGGCGCACTGGATCCGGTCACCCGCGGCGCACTTCAGGCCGAGATGAGCCGCATCCACCGTATTCTCGGGCGCACCATCGTGCTGGTGACGCATGATATCGACGAAGCACTGCGGCTGGCCGATCGTCTGGTACTGATGGATCACGGCGAAGTCGTCCAGCAGGGTACGCCGCTTGAGCTGTTAACCTCGCCGGCGAATGATTTTGTGCGTGAATTTTTTGGCCGCAGCGAGCTGGGCGTCAGGCTGCTCTCGCTGCGCACCGTCAGGGACTATCTGCGTCCGCAGGATGCGCAAATCGGTGGTGAACCGCTGCATGACGGGATGAGCCTGCGCGATGCCCTGTCGGCGTTTGTCGCCCGGCAGTGTGAGGTGTTACCCGTTGCGGACGGGCAGGGGACGCCATGCGGGACGATCCATTTTCGCGATCTGCTGGCGGGGGAGGTGACGCGTGAAGTGGGTCCGTGATCCGTTACTCTGGCTGACAGGGCTGTTTATCGCCTTACTCTACCTGATGCCGCACAGCGCGGCGCTGTTTAATGCGCTTATTCCCGGGCTGCCGCGCCCGGTATACCAGCAGGAGAGCTTTGTTAATCTCACCCTGGCGCACTTCTGGCTGGTGGCAGTGTCAAGCGTGATTGCCATCGTCCTGGGCACAGGCGCCGGTATTGCGGTGACGCGGCCTGCGGGCAGGGAGTTCCGTCCGCTGGTGGAGACCATCGCCGCAACGGGGCAGACCTTCCCACCGGTGGCCGTGCTGGCGATTGCCGTGCCGGCGATCGGTTTTGGGCAGGAGCCTGCCATCATTGCGCTGATTTTGTACGGCGTGTTGCCCATTCTGCAAGGGACGCTGGCAGGGATTGCGGCGGTGCCTGCATCGGTGCTGAGCGTAGCGGAAGGAATGGGGATGAGCGCCTGGCAGCGGCTGGTGAAGGTCGAACTGCCGCTGGCCGCACCGGTGATTATCGCTGGCGTGCGAACGTCCGTGATAATCAACATTGGTACGGCAACCATCGCCTCGACGGTCGGAGCCAATACGCTGGGAACGCCGATCATTATCGGGTTAAGCGGGTTTAATACGGCTTACATCATTCAGGGGGCGGTTTTGGTTGCGCTGGCGGCAATTGTGGTGGATCGCCTGTTTGAACGCCTGGCCGGATACCTCAGCCAACACCGCCGCGAACAATAAATGAATAACCTGCAAGCATAACGCCACCGATACCGCTGACAGCCATCAGTGCAAAAAGGGTAATTACGGCCAGTTTCGTTGCCTTCATCATGTGCTCCTGTTGTTAACGGAACAATTATACGGTGAAGCGCAGCTGTTAATGAACCATTAAATGCCGTTACGACGCATTTGGACCCAGTGAGTAAACGGGATAACCATGTTCGCGCCACTCCGTAAGGAGCTGCTGCTGGGAAGCGGAGGGGACTTCGCCGCACCAGACCAGCAGCGTCTGTCCCTCAAACAGTTCCGGCCTGAGCTGGGCCAGGGAGTGGGCAAGCACGTCAACGCGCCAGCCCTGCTGGGTGGCAATCCAGGCTTCGAGCCACAGCCGGGTGGTATCGTGTACGTTCCAGCCGATCACCAGTGCATCTTTGCTGTTTTTATTCCGCGCTGAGGCAAGACAGACGGAAATATAGTTAATCAGCACGCCATCAAGCATGCTGAGCAGCGCCTGTAAGGTGGTTTGCTGACACTGAAGCCGACGCCGTAGGGGAATAAAAAGATGAGTGATCAGGGTTTGCGCCGGGTAGTCTCGACCCTGTTCTTTGATCCAGCCGCGCAGACGCTGCAAATTGCCACTCTGCAACAGCCTCAGCAGGGTTTCCTGCTGCTCGCGCCAGAGATGCTGCGTATCAGGATCGTCCTGGCTTAGAAGCGATTTTACCTTGCCGACCTGTACGCCGTTGTCGATCCAGCTTTTTATCTCGCGGATCCGGTCAATATCCGCATCGTTAAACAGGCGGTGCCCGCCGTCCGTTCTTTGCGGCTTAAGCAATCCATACCGTCGCTGCCACGCCCGTAGCGTAACGGGATTGATATCACACAGGAGTGCCACTTCACCTATTGTGTAAAGCGCCATTTTCGCCCCCAGGCTTGCGCGTCCCCAGCTTAACTGTAGACCCACTTTGCGGAACCAGGAAGATTTGATTCTTTTTTGTACAAATTATACGAAAGAAAGGTTATCTCCGGCAAAAGGTGTGATGACGGACACGATTTATCGCTTTTTTGGCACGTTTCAAAGAAAGTTAACCGCTATCAGTGTATGTTACGCGTTTTTAGAATGTGCGGTTTGTGAGTATGTACGAGTTTAATCTGGTGCTGCTGTTGCTTCAGCAGATGTGCGTGTTTCTTGTCATCGCCTGGTTGATGAGCAAAACGCGTCTGTTCATTCCGCTGATGCAGGTCACCGTCCGTCTGCCGCACAAATTCCTCTGCTACGTCGTATTTTCCATATTCTGCATTATGGGGACCTGGTTTGGTCTCCATATTGAGGATTCCATCGCCAATACGCGCGCCATCGGCGCGGTAATGGGCGGGCTGCTCGGAGGCCCGGTCGTGGGCGGTCTGGTGGGGTTAACCGGCGGCCTGCACCGCTATTCGATGGGCGGTATGACGGCGCTAAGCTGCATGATCTCCACCATCGTCGAAGGGCTGCTCGGTGGTCTCGTCCACAGCTATATGATTAAGCGCGGACGCCCGGATAAAGTGTTCAGTCCCTTTACCGCAGGGGCGATTACCTTCGTGGCGGAAATGGCGCAGATGGCGATCATCCTGCTGATCGCGCGCCCGTTTGACGATGCGTTACATCTGGTCAGCAGCATTGCCGCACCGATGATGGTCACCAATACCGTAGGTGCGGCGCTGTTTATGCGCATTCTGCTCGACAAACGCGCCATGTTCGAAAAATACACCTCGGCATTTTCTGCCACCGCCTTAAAAGTTGCGGCGTCGACGGAAGGGATCCTGAGGCAGGGATTCAACGAGGAGAACAGCATGAAGGTGGCGCAGGTGCTGTATAAAGAGCTGGATATCGGGGCCGTGGCGATTACCGATCGCGAAAAGCTGCTGGCGTTTACCGGCACCGGCGACGACCACCATCTGCCGGGCAAACCGATCTCATCGGCCTATACCCTGCGCGCTATTGAAACGGGTGAAGTGGTGTATGCCGACGGAAATGAAGTGCCGTACCGCTGTTCCCTGCATCCGCAGTGCAAACTCGGCTCTACGTTGGTCATTCCCCTGCGGGGCGAAAATCAGCGCGTTATGGGCACCATTAAGCTTTACGAAGCCAAAAACCGCCTGTTCAGCTCCATCAACCGCACGCTGGGGGAGGGGATCGCCCAGCTGCTTTCGGCGCAAATCCTGGCGGGGCAGTATGAACGGCAAAAAGCGCTGCTGACGCAGTCAGAAATTAAGCTCCTGCACGCTCAGGTGAATCCGCATTTCCTGTTTAACGCGCTTAATACGCTGAAGGCGGTGATCCGCCGCGACAGCGATCAGGCCGCGCAGCTGGTGCAATTTCTGTCGACCTTTTTCCGCAAAAATTTGAAGCGTCCCTCGGAGATCGTCACCCTCGCGGACGAGATTGAGCACGTAAACGCCTATCTGCAAATTGAAAAAGCGCGCTTCCAGTCACGTTTACAGGTGTCGTTATCCGTCCCGGATGAACTGGCGTATCAGCATCTTCCGGCCTTTACCCTGCAACCGATTGTAGAGAACGCCATTAAGCATGGAACCTCGCAGCTGCTGGGTACCGGAGAAATCATGATTTCCGCTTCCCGTTTTAACCACCATCTGGTGCTGGATATTGAAGACAACGCGGGGCTGTATGAAGCTTCCGCGTCAGGCGGTCTGGGCATGAGCCTGGTGGATAAACGCCTGCGCGCGCATTTTGGTGACGACTGCGGTATCACCGTTGCCTGTGAGCCAGACCGCTATACCCGAATTACCTTACGATTGCCGCTGGAGGAGAACGCATGTTAAGAGTGCTGATTGTTGATGATGAGCCGTTAGCACGGGAAAACCTGCGTGTCCTGTTGCAGGAGCAGAGTGATATCGAGGTTGTGGGGGAATGTGCCAATGCCATTGAAGGCATCGGTGCGGTGCATAAACTGCGCCCTGACGTGTTGTTCCTCGATATTCAGATGCCGCGCATCAGCGGGCTGGAGATGGTCGGCATGCTCGACCCGGAGCACCGTCCCTATATCGTCTTTCTGACGGCCTTTGATGAGTACGCGGTAAAGGCGTTTGAAGAGCACGCGTTTGATTATCTGCTGAAACCGATTGAAGAGAAACGGCTTGAAAAGACCCTGACCCGTCTGCGCCAGGAGCGTACCGCGCAGGACGTGACGCTGCTGCCGGAGCATCAGCAGCCCCTGAAGTTTATCCCCTGTACCGGGCACAGCCGGATTTACCTTCTGCAAATGGACGACGTTGCTTTTGTCAGCAGCCGTCTGAGCGGGGTATACGTCACCAGCGCCGAAGGCAACGAAGGCTTTACCGAGCTGACCCTGCGCACGCTGGAGAGCCGCACGCCGCTGATCCGCTGCCATCGTCAGTATCTGGTGAACATGGCGCACCTGAAGGAGATCCGCCTGGAAGATAACGGCCAGGCCGAGCTGGTGTTACGTGCCGGGCAAACCGTTCCCGTCAGTCGTCGCTACCTGAAAAGTTTGAAAGAGGCGATAGGGCTGTAAAACTGATACACTGCGCGCCATTGCATCATCGACATTCGAAGGCTCTATGCTAAGTAACGATATTCTTCGTAGCCTGCGCTACACCCTGAAAGCGAACAATAATGACATGGTGCGCATTCTTGCGCTCTCCGACATGGAATCCACGTCCGCCGGGTTCGACACCTGGATGACTAAAGAAGATGAAGAGGGTTTTGTTCGCTGCCCGGACATCATTCTGTCGGGCTTTCTGAACGGCCTGATCTACGACAAGCGCGGCAAAGATGAATCTGCTCCTGAGCTGGCGCTGGAGCGTCGGGTGAATAACAACACGGTGCTGAAAAAACTGCGTATTGCTTTCTGCCTGAAAACTGACGACATTCTGGCGATCATGACCGAGCAGAAATTTCGCGTGTCGATGCCGGAAATCACCGCCATGATGCGCGCGCCGGATCATAAGAATTACCGCGAGTGTGGGGATCAATTTCTGCGTTATTTCCTGCGTGGGTTGACGCAGCGGGTGCATAACCAGAAGGGGTGATTTTTAGCCGGATGGCGGCTTCGCCTGACCCGGCCTACAAAACCCGTCGGCCCGTGCAAGCGTAGCGCCGCCAGGCAAAAAAAAGCCGGATTCTCATCCGGCTTTTTTATTACTTCACCTGCTGACCCGGCTTCGCGCCTTCGTCAGGGCTTAACAGGAAGATGTCTTTTCCGCCCGGGCCTGCGGCCATCACCATCCCTTCGGAGATGCCGAAGCGCATTTTACGCGGCGCCAGGTTTGCCACCATCACGGTCTGACGACCGATCAGCACCTGCGGATCAGGGTACGCGGAACGAATGCCGGAGAAGACGTTACGTTTCTCGCCGCCCAGATCCAGCGTCAGACGCAGCAGTTTGTCAGAGCCTTCCACGAACTCCGCGTTTTCGATCAGCGCCACGCGCAGGTCGACTTTAGCGAAATCATCAAAGGTGATGGTCTCCTGAATCGGATCGTCCGCCAGCGGGCCGGTCACCGGTGCGGCAGCCGCTTTCACCTCTTCTTTGGATGCTTCCACCAGGGCTTCAACCTGCTTCATCTCGATGCGGTTGTACAGCGCTTTAAAGGTGTTCACCTTGTGGCCGAGCAGCGGCTGCTGGATGGCATCCCAGGTCAGTTCGGTGTTCAGGAATGCTTCCGCGCGGGCTGCCAGCTGCGGCAGAACCGGCTTCAGCCAGGTCATCAGCACGCGGAACATGTTCAGACCCATGGTGCAGATCGCCTGCAAGTCGGCGTCGCGACCTTCCTGTTTCGCCACCACCCACGGCGCCTGCTCGTCCACATAGCGGTTGGCCACGTCTGCCAGCGCCATGATTTCGCGAATGGCTTTACCGAATTCACGGCTTTCCCAGGCTTCGCCAACCGCAGCGGCGGCGTCGGTGAAGGTTTTATACAGCTCAGGATCGGCCAGTTCGGCAGAAAGCACGCCGTCAAAGCGTTTGGCGATAAAACCTGCGTTACGGGACGCCAGATTCACCACCTTGTTGACGATGTCCGCGTTCACGCGCTGCACGAAATCTTCCAGGTTCAGGTCGATATCGTCGATGCGGGAAGAGAGCTTCGCGGTGTAGTAGTAGCGCAGGCTGTCCGCGTCGAAGTGGTTCAGCCAGGTGCTGGCCTTAATAAACGTCCCGCGAGATTTAGACATCTTCGCGCCGTTCACCGTTACGTAGCCATGTACGAACAGGTTGGTCGGCTTGCGGAAGTTGCTGCCTTCCAGCATTGCTGGCCAGAACAGGCTGTGGAAGTAAACGATGTCTTTACCGATGAAGTGATACAGCTCGGCATCGGAATCTTTCTTCCAGTATTCGTCGAAGCTTACGGTGTCGCCGCGCTTGTCACACAGATTCTTGAAGGAGCCCATGTAGCCAATCGGCGCATCCAGCCAGACGTAGAAATATTTGCCCGGTGCGTTCGGGATTTCGAAGCCAAAGTATGGCGCATCGCGGGAGATATCCCATTGTTGCAGACCGGATTCGAACCACTCCTGCATTTTGTTCGCGACCTGCTCCTGCAATGCACCGCTGCGGGTCCACGCCTTCAGCATTTCGCTGAACGACGGCAGGTCGAAGAAGAAGTGCTCGGAGTCACGCATCACCGGCGTCGCGCCGGAAACCACGGATTTCGGTTCGATAAGCTCGGTGGGGCTGTAGGTCGCGCCGCACACTTCGCAGTTATCGCCGTACTGGTCCGGGGATTTACATTTCGGACAGGTGCCTTTAACGAAACGGTCCGGCAGGAACATGCCTTTTTCCGGATCGTACAGCTGAGAAATGGTGCGGTTTTTAATGAAACCGTTCTCTTTCAGACGGGTGTAGATCAGCTCCGACAGCTCGCGGTTTTCGTCGCTGTGTGTGGAGTGATAGTTGTCATAGCTGATGTCAAAGCCAGCAAAATCGGTCTGATGCTCCTGACTCATTTCGGCGATCATCTGTTCCGGGGAAATGCCCAGCTGCTGCGCTTTCAGCATGATCGGCGTGCCGTGGGCATCGTCCGCACAGATAAAGTTCACCTCGTGGCCGCGCATTCGCTGGTAACGGACCCAGACATCAGCCTGGATATGCTCCAGCATGTGGCCGAGGTGGATTGAGCCGTTGGCGTACGGCAGGGCGCACGTTACCAGAATTTTTTTCGCGACTTGAGTCATAGTAGGCATTACTTCTTTTAACTGTGAAAAGGGTTTTCGATATTACCAAAAGGGGCATTATTAAGTAAGCACAAACCGCGGCCTTTCAGGTAAACTTGTTTGTCTAAGGTCTTATTCACAAGAACAAAGGAGTCGGGATGAGTTCTCAATCCCAGGCCAAATCACCGGAAGCCTTACGAG
Source organism: Enterobacter cloacae complex sp. GF14B (assembly GCF_004136805.1). NCBI lineage: Bacteria > Pseudomonadati > Pseudomonadota > Gammaproteobacteria > Enterobacterales > Enterobacteriaceae > Enterobacter > Enterobacter cloacae complex sp. GF14B. The sequence continues at coordinate 12,362 of NZ_QFRV01000039.1, read as the reverse complement.
CAATGGTCGCCGGGACGCTGGCTAATTTTCAGCATCCAACCCTGAAGCACAATCTCACGACGCTGAAAGCGCTTCATCACGTCGCATGGCTGGACGATACGCTGCACATCGAGCTACAGATGCCGTTCGTCTGGACCAGCGCCTTTGATGCCCTGAAAGAGCAAACCAGCTCTGAGCTGCTGCGCATTACCGGCGCAAAAGCAATTGACTGGAAGCTAAGCCACAGCATCGCCACGCTCAAGCGCGTGAAAAATCAGCCGGGCGTTAACGGCGTGAAGAACATCATCGCCGTCAGCTCTGGCAAGGGCGGGGTGGGTAAATCATCTACCGCCGTGAATCTGGCGCTTGCACTGGCGGCAGAAGGGGCGAAGGTCGGCATTCTGGATGCGGATATCTATGGCCCGTCCATTCCAAACATGCTGGGGGCGGAAAACCAGCGTCCAACTTCGCCGGACGGCACCCACATGGCGCCAATCGTGGCGCACGGTCTGGCGACCAACTCCATTGGATATCTGGTTACTGACGATAACGCGATGGTCTGGCGTGGCCCGATGGCCAGCAAAGCGCTGCTGCAAATGTTGCAGGAGACAATGTGGCCTGACCTCGATTATCTGGTGCTGGACATGCCGCCGGGCACCGGTGATATCCAGCTGACGCTGGCGCAGAACATTCCGGTTACCGGCGCCGTCGTAGTCACCACGCCGCAGGATATCGCGCTGATCGACGCCAAAAAAGGCATCGTCATGTTCGAGAAGGTAGAGGTGCCGGTACTGGGTATCGTCGAGAACATGAGCATGCATATTTGCAGCAACTGCGGGCACCATGAGCCCATCTTTGGTACCGGCGGTGCGGAGAAGCTGGCTGCGCAGTATCACACCCAGCTGCTGGGGCAGATGCCGCTGCATATTTCCTTGCGTGAAGACCTGGACAGCGGGAAACCAACGGTGGTCAGCCGCCCGGACAGCGAATTTGCCCAGATGTATCGCCAGCTTGCAGGGCGCGTTGCGGCGCAGCTCTACTGGCAGGGGGAAGTGATCCCGGGTGAAATCGCCTTCCGCGCGGTGTAACGCCTCTGCGCGTTAGTGCCGGGTGACGGCTTTGCCTTACCCGGCCTACCTCGATTTTGTAGGTCAGGTAAGCATAGCGCCACCTGACTTTACCCAAGCCGATAGTGCATCAAATAATACTCCCCGTCCGGAGAATCTCCCGTCGCTTCAATGTGCCAGCCGTGGCGATGGTAAAACGCAATAGCCCGTTCATTCTTCACCAGACACTTCAGCGCGCCTGTACTGGTAAACGTCTTCTGTACTTGTTCCAGTAACAAATGACCCACACCCAGACGCTGATACTGCGGATCGACAAACAGGTTGTGCAGAAAATTATCGTTCGTCCAGACTGAGGCAAAGCCAAGTCGGTGCCCATCCTGCTCCGCCACCCAAATCTCTTCGTCCAGGGTTGCCGCGTCAAAATCTTCAAGCTGCCACGCAGAACTGTCCAGCCACGGCCAGGCTTCACGCCGGGCGTGGAGGAACAGCGTGCGCAGGAAAGGGCGATCGCTCTCCTGCCACGGACGGATTAGGATCGTATCAGCGGTGATAGAAAATATCTCCGTTATAGGCTTTGTAGATTTTGCCATCGGCATCGCCAATCAGAACATAATTCTCGCCCATGTAGGTCCAGTGTGTGCCGGCATCGGGCGCAGGAAGGTTACGTAGCTGGTACTGTTTGATGGTGTACTCGGGCGTCTGATACTGCGCGGGCGCGGTGTCGCCAATTTTGAACTTCGTAAAATCGGCAATAAACTCTTGTTCTTCGTAGGCCTTGATGCCGGAAGGCGCTGTCGACGCTTGCGGTGCAGCGTGCGCGGCCCCCGCCAGTGACACTAATACACCCAGAAGCAACAATTTACGCTTAGCCATTTTTTCTCCAGTCATATCGTTACTGATACTTTTTGTGTGCAGATCCGCAAACGGATGGCAGACAGTTCATTTTAAGTATCCTCACAGGGTGAGTTTGCAAAAAATGTAACAAAAGCGCACGGTTTTGTGTAGTCGCAACCGTCATTAATTATTTCTTCGATGAATAAATATTGGCTTACGCAGATAACATAATTATGGGTTTATTAATTAATTCTGAAAAAACTTTTTCAAAGCAAATTTACAAAGATCCAGGCATGCATTAAACGAATAGAACATTTAAGATTGCCCGAAACCCTCTTTCCTAATCCGTAAGTCAGACGATGCATGGCTGTAAAAGCCAGGCCGCAGGAATGCTGTGGTTTTTTAAATATTACTGCCATCACTGTTAATTAATTTAGCGGTAAGGGGTTGTTTTAGAATGGAAAGCATCATTTCGGCACGTATTCGATAATCAATACTATAAAAAGATATTTTTACTCAATGAAAAACACAACAGTCTTTTCGATATTGTTTTTAATTATTACGCCATTATCTGGCTGCGTATTTTCACCGGGTCAGCATCTGGATCTTGCTGGAAAAGAGGTGATGGCCACAGAAAATGCAAACGATCGTCTGGAGAAGCGGATTGATGTTTATCCTCTTACGCCTTCGTTAATTGAAAAATTGCGACCATCGGCCCTGAAATCTCAGGCAAATCCTAAGCTGGATGAACAGGTCAAAAACTGGGAATACCGTATCGGCGTTGGGGATATTTTGACCGTCACCGTCTGGGATCACCCTGAACTGACAACCCCGGCAGGGCAGTATCGCAGCGCCAGTGACACCGGTAACTGGGTTAATGCCGACGGTACGCTTTTCTATCCTTATGTCGGTAAATTGCAGGTGGCAGGCAAAACGGTCGCACGGGTACGCGAGGAGATCACGGCCCGGCTGAACAATGTCATTGAAAGTCCGCAGGTGGACGTCAGCGTCGCCTCTTTCCGCTCGCAAAAAGCCTATGTGACGGGCGAGGTGGTGAAGTCGGGGCAGCAGGCTATCACCAATATTCCGTTAACGGTAATGGATGCCGTGAACGCCGCAGGGGGGCTCTCTGCCGACGCGGACTGGCGCAATGTCGTGCTGACGCATAATGGGAAGGATATGCGCCTCTCGCTATATGCGCTGATGCAGCATGGCGATCTCACCCAAAATAAGCTGCTCTATCCCGGCGATATTCTGTTTGTCCCCCGTAACGATGCGCTGAAAGTGTTCGTCATGGGCGAGGTCGTTAAACAGAGCACGCTGAAAATGGATCGCAGCGGCATGACCCTGGCCGAAGCGCTGGGCAATGCGGGTGGGCTGAACCAGAATATGGCCGATGCCACCGGAATTTTTGTCATTCGTTCGCTGCCGAAAAGCGAGCGTTCAGAGAAAATTGCCAACATCTACCAGCTCAATGCTCAGGACGCATCAGCCATGGTGTTAGGCACCGAGTTTCAGCTTGAGCCTTATGACATTGTCTATGTCACCACTGCACCACTGTCCCGCTGGAATCGCGTGATATCACAGCTTGTTCCGACCATCAGCGGGGTGCATGACCTTACCGAAACGGTTCGTTACATCAGATCGTGGCCGCAATAATGTTCAAATCAATACTCGTGGTTTGCACCGGAAATATCTGCCGTTCTCCGATTGGGGAGCGGCTTTTACGCCAGCACCTGCCCGACAGACATATCGCCTCGGCGGGGATATACGGGCTTGAGGGGTGCCCGGCGGATGACAGCGCCCAGGACGTCGCCTGGCGGCATGGGATCTCCCTCGACGGTCATGTGGCGCGCCGGCTGACACGCAATCTGATGCAGGGAGCCGATCTTATCCTGGTGATGGAGCCGGAACATCTTCGCTTCATTGCGGCCATGGCGCCGGAGAGCAGGGGAAAGTCGCTGCTTTTTGGGCAATGGCTGGAGCCGCAGGATATCCCCGATCCCTACCGTAAAAGCCGGGAAGCGTTTGAATATGTGTTCGGGCTATTGGGTAAAGCCAGCCAGGAATGGGCACGTCGTTTAGGTCAGAAAGGAATGAAGCATTAATGTCGTCTTACACAACAGACAATTATGGTGCAGCGGCACCCCAACAACATGAAGTCGATCTCGTTCGTTTGCTCGTCGAGATGATCGACCACCGCACGATGATTCTGTGCGTGACATTCCTGTTCACCCTATGCGCCGGTCTCTATGCCTGGGTTACGCCCCCTGTTTATCAGGCGGATGCCATGGTGCAAATAGAAAGCAAACAGGATAACAGTCTGCTTAAAGGGCTGAGTCAGCTGGGCACCGATGTTTCGCCGGATGTTGCCCCTGAAATTTTACTGCTGAAATCACGCATGATACTCGGCGAGACCGTCGACAAATTAGGTCTGACGCAGCAGGCAAAGCAGCGCGTTTTGCCTGTGGTGGGGCGTCTCTGGCAGCGTCTGCAAGGGCGTGGGCAGGGTAAGATCACGTTAGGCGAACTCCAGATCCCGCAGGTGGAAGGCAAAGCGCAAGAGCTCACGCTGACCGTACAGGAAGCGGGAAAATATCACCTGACGGGCGAAAACATTGAGGCAGACGGTCGGGTTGGGAAAACGCTGGTCACGCAAGGGATCGTTCTGCTGGTGACGTCGATTGAGGCGACGCCAGGCACGCAATTTTCGCTTAAATCGTTGACGCGGCTGGAGACGATCAACGCCCTGAAGAAGAGCCTCACGGTTGCGGAGTCGGAGAAACAGAGTGGTATCGTGACCTTAACCCTGACGGGTGAAAATCCTGACAACATCGCCCGGGTGCTGAATGCGATTGCTGACAATTATCTTCAGCAAAATATCGCGCGCCAGGAGGCTCAGGATTCTCGTAGTCTGGATTTTTTACAGGAGCAGTTGCCGAAAATCAGAGCGGATCTGGATCAGGCTGAAGCACGGCTGAATGCTTATCGGGCGCAGCGTGACTCGGTGGATCTGTCTTTAGAGGCAAAATCCGTACTGGATCAGGTAGTTAACGTTGAGAACCAGCTAAATGAGCTGACGTTCCGGGAGGCAGAGATCTCCCAGCTCTTTAAAAAGAGTCACCCTACCTATCGTGCATTGCATGAAAAGAGACAGACCCTTGAGCGGGAACGGGATCGCCTGAATAATCGTGTGTCAGCTATGCCCTCCACGCAGCAGGAGATTTTACGCCTGAGCCGCGATGTTGAGTCGGGCCGCACCATTTATTTACAGCTATTGACGCGTCAGCAGGAGCTGAATATTTCCCGCTCCAGCGCTGTCGGGAACGTGAGGATCATTGATGAGGCGGTTACGCACCCGGATCCGATAAAGCCGCGAAAAGCGTTAATCATCATTCTTGGCGCGCTGTTCGGCCTAATGCTCGCAATGGGGACCGTGCTGGTACGCCAGGCGTTCAAACGTGGGATCACGCTTTCCGAGCAACTGGAAGCGCAGGGGCTGCCGGTTCTGGCTACGTTGCCACGTTCCCAGTGGCTGTGGAGTAAAACGCATTTGCGCAGAAAAAATCCGTTCTCTCGTCGCTGGAAACACAAAACCTCGGATGTGCCTTTCCTGCCCGTCGATCGCCCTGCTGATATGTTTGTTGAAGCGGTACGCGGGCTGCGAACCAGTCTGTATTTCGCCATGATGGAGGCTGAGAACCGCATTGTGATGATTTCTGGCCCCACTCAGGACTGCGGAAAAACGCTGGTGGCGACGAATCTGGCGGCCGTCGCCGGGCAGAGCGGTCAGCGGGTGCTGTTTATTGATGCGGATATGCGCCAGGGCTATGTTCATAATATTTTTGGCCTGGAGAACCGCTACGGATTGTCCTGCCTGCTTGAAGGGAAATGCGACTTTACGGAGGTCATTCAGCATGCTGAAAAAGCGGGAATTGACGTCATCACCTGCGGCCCGGAACCCCTGCGTCCGTTAGAATTGCTGTTAAGCGAACGCTTCCTTGACATCATGTCCTGGGTTAACGAGCAATATGACATTGTCATCATCGATACACCGCCAGTCCTGGCCGTCACCGATGCCTCGCTGGTCGCCAGAGCAGCCGGAACAACGCTAATGGTTGCCCGTTTCGATAAAACCAGCGTGAAAGAGATGGAGAATACCGTTAAACGTCTCCAGCATGTTGGTGTGAAGGTCAGCGGCACAATCCTCAACGATATTGTTAAATCCGCAGCGCTGTTTTACAGCTCGGGGTACAGCCAGTGTGACTACGGTTATGCTTCGAGGAAAAAAGGAGACAGGCGTTAGCGCGGGAAAAACAATCCCTCTCCCGGGTGGGAGAGGGATAAGCATTACTTCGCCATCACTTCCTGCGCGGTACGCTCAACCAGAGACAGCAGGACTTTAACATCCTCCAGCGTCACGGTTGGGTTCAGCAGAGTCAGCTTCAGGCAGGTGATACCGTTATGCTCGGTCACACCGACGTTTGCACGGCCAGACTCCAGCAGCGCATCGCCAATTTTCTGGTTCAGCAGGGCAATACCGGCGTCATCCATTTGCGCCTGCGGACGGAAGCGGAACAGCACGCTTGCCAGCTGGGGTTGCATCACCAGTTCCAGAGCAGACTGCTCTTTCACGTAAGCCGCAACCTGCTGTGCCAGCGTCACGCCGTGATCGATGATTGCCGCGTATTGCTCCTGACCCAGCGCTTCCAGGCTCATCCACAGTTTCAGCGCGTCGAAACGGCGCGTGGTTTGCAGAGATTTGGAGACCAGGTTAGGTACACCTGCTTCTTCATCGAACTCAGAGTTCAGATAGGCCGCCTGATAGCGCATCAGCTCATAGTGACGCGCTTCCTTCAGCAGGAACGCACCGCAGCTGATGGTCTGGAAGAACTGCTTGTGGAAGTCCAGGGTGACGGAATCCACCAGCTCGATACCGTCCAGGTAGTGACGATACTGCTCAGACATCAGCAGCGCGCCGCCCCAGGCCGCATCAACGTGCACCCAGATATTCTGTTTCGCAGCCAGCTCAGCAATAGCACGCAGCGGATCGATAGCACCCGCATCGGTCGTACCGGCCGTGGCCACAATCGCCAGGATCTGCTCGCCGTTCGCGTTGCACTGTTCGATTTTCGCCGCCAGATCGGTGAGATCCATGCGGGAGAATTCGTCCGTTTTCACCTGCACCACGGACTGGTAGCCCAGACCCATCAGCGCCATGTTTTTCTGCACGGAGAAGTGTGCGTTTTCCGAGCACAGAACGCGGATCTTACGCAGATCGCCTGTCAGACCGTCCTGCTGAACAGAATGGCCCTGACGCGCAAAGAACGCGTCACGCGCCAGCATCAGCCCCATGAGGTTACTCTGGGTACCGCCGCTGGTGAAGACGCCTGCGTCGCCAGCCTGATAACCCACGCGGGTACGCAGCCACTCGATCAGTTTGATCTCGATGATGGTTGCGGACGGGCTTTGATCCCAGGAATCCATACTCTGGTTGGTGGCGTTAATCAGTACTTCCGCCGCCTGGCTAACCACCAGGCTTGGGCAGTGCAGGTGCGCCACACACTGCGGGTGATGAACGGACAAGCTGTCTTTCAGGAAGAACTCCACGGCGCGTTCAATCGCCGCTTCGTTGCCCAGCCCTTTCGGGTTGAAATCCAGCTTAATACGGTCGCGCAGCTCCGCGACCGTTTTGCCCTGGTACATCTCAGGCTGTTTCAGCCACTGCATCACAGCCTGAGTGCTTTGTTCAATCGCCTGCTGGTAAGCTTCAATGCTCTGCGCAGAGGAGAACAAAATTGGGTTTGAATCAGACATCGTAATCAATAACTCCGGTTACGCCGGGCTAACGCCCGCAGCAAGCAGTGCCTGCTCGAATTTATCCAGGAAGACTTTCAGCTCGTCATCGCTGATCAGCAGAGAAGGCAGCAGACGCAGAACGATACCGTTACGGCCGCCACGCTCCAGAATCAAGCCTGCTTCGAAGCACTTCTTCTGAATCAGTGCAGACAGCTCGCCGTCGCCCGGGAAGCAACCCATGTGGTCAGCGGCTTCGTGCGGCTTAACGATCTCAATACCGATCATCATGCCCAGACCGCGAACGTGACCGATAACCGGATAGCGTTTCGCCATCTCTTTCAGCTGGCCTTTCAGCCATTCGCCCTGTGCGGCCACTTTACCCGCGATATTCTGGTCTTTCAGGATCTTCAGCGTCGTCAGACCGGTTGCCATCGCCAGCTGGTTGCCGCGGAAGGTACCGGTATGGTGGCCTGGCGCCCATGCATCGAACTGCTTTTTGATACCGAGCACGGCCAGCGGCAGACCGCCACCGACTGCTTTAGACATCACGATGATGTCTGGCTCGATACCTGCGTGTTCGAAGGCAAAGAATTTACCGGTACGGGCAAAGCCAGCCTGGACTTCGTCGAGGATCAGCAGGATACCGTGTTCCTGAGTGACTTTACGGATGCGCTGCAACCACTCAACAGGTGCCGGGTTCACGCCACCTTCACCCTGAACGGCTTCGAGGATCACCGCGGCAGGTTTACGCACGCCGCTTTCAACGTCGTTAATCAGATTTTCGAAGTAGTAGGTCAGCGCCTTCACGCCCGCTTCACCACCGATACCCAGTGGGCAACGGTACTCGTGTGGGTAAGGCATGAACTGGACTTCTGGCATCATACCGTCAACCGCTTCTTTAGGAGACAGGTTGCCGGTGACGGACAGTGCGCCGTGGGTCATACCGTGGTAACCACCAGAGAAACTGATGATACCGCTACGACCGGTCACTTTTTTCGCCAGCTTCAGCGCCGCTTCAACGGCGTCAGCCCCGGACGGGCCAGTGAATTGCAGGCAGTACTCTTTGCCCTGACCAGGCAACAGAGAGAGAAGGTATTCTGAAAACGCGTCTTTCAGCGGCGTGGTCAGATCCAGGGTATGTAACGGCAAGCCGCTGGTAATGACATTTTGGATGCTTTTCAGCACATCAGGATGATTGTGGCCAAGCGCCAGGGTGCCTGCGCCAGCTAAACAGTCAAGGTATTCTTTATTATCTGCATCGGTGATCCACACGCCTTCTGCTTTTGTGATCGCTAAAGGCAGTTTGCGCGGATAACTCCTGACGTTAGATTCAAATTCGGCCTGACGGGCCAGATAGGTTTCGTTGCTTTTGTGGGCATCTACGGTGTCAATACGGACTTTATCCGTCATCATATCACTCCTACAACCGCCGCTTCGTTATGAGCCACGATTGAATAAAAAGTTAAAAAACAGATGGGGCCTGAAAAAAACGCCGCCAATATAGAGCCTTTTGTCACCGGGCTCAATGGTTAATTTGTTTACTGTTTTGTGACACAGGGCACAGGGCAGGGAAGAACGCCGTTTGTATGGGGAAGATTGCACTTTATGCTAAATAAAAACAGCAGCTTACGTATGATTTGTCAGCATTGTAAAATCAGACAAAAGAGTGTGACAAATCGTGCGATTGGCAGGCGAAAAGGAGGCAGAGAGCCTCCTTACGCTGTTTATTTCTGACTAACGCGTAAAACGCCGTGTTCGCGTCCCTTCGTTTTATTCCATGACGCGTCCGTAATACCGTTTTCATCCAGGCTTATCGATATCACAAAACCGTTACCATGGATCTCATAGAAATTCGCATTCAGACGTTTAACGCTGGCTTTTTTGCCGTTCACGGTAGCGCTAAAAAAGCCGTTAGAAAGCGTGGCGTTAACCGTATCCGACGAGAACGAGGCTTCACGCAGGGGATCGTGAACGGATGCCGTTGGTTCGTGTTGTGCCGTGTTTTCCGCTTTGGTTTTGCTGACATCGCAAGAGCCATCGCCAGCGCTAATTTGCGTGCATCCCGAACGTTCTAATTGAGCGCGATAATGGTCGTTTATGGCGTGCGCAGGCGAGACACAACCTGCAAGCACGGTACCACTTATGACTAACATCATTAATTTTTTCATTTTATTGCCTTAAAAACGACACAAATACCAGGAGACATACATCACGCCGATCCAGATCCCGACCGAAATCAGCATTAGATACAGGGCTACCGAAATAAAAATATATTTAGACATCTTTTTGTATCAACGAAATGCTCATCCGCAAAATGAGGCTTTATACTTGTCCCGACGATTGTTTTACGCTTTAAAAGCCCATACCAATCCCAACCGAAGCGCCCATATTATTCGCAGTGTCATCTGAGAAGCTCACTTTCGCGATGACATGGGAATTAAAGTTAACGGACGCACCGACAGCAAGCGCGCTCTCACCGTTGTAAGTCGCACCACCAGCAGAGAACATGACGCGCTGATTGGTTTGCACTTGTGGCAAACCCGCCATCGCCATCGCCCCTGAAATACCGGCATTAGCCTGCTTCTTATTATTGTCCACTTCATCACGCAGAGATTTAAATTGCTGGCTGGTGTTAGTATTCATTGCCTGTAATGACTGCCTGGTGGCTTGCAGATCCTGCGTGGCGGCAGTAACAGCCATGCTATTTTTAGCGACCTTCGCCTGGGTAGCTGTATCCAGCTGTCGTTGTGTCACGGTGGTTGTCACACCATCTTTACCGTTATGACCGTCTGCACCGTCGCGACCGTTTCTTCCCGCAATGCCTTGTGCGCCAGTATCACCCTTATCACCTTTCATACCTGTCGCGCCAGCATCGCCTTTTTCACCCTTCGCGCCAGTTACACCGGTATTCCCTTTATCACCCTTTGCGCCAGTCGCACCGGTATCCCCTTTATCACCTTTCGCTCCATCTGCACCGTTGATGGGTTTAGGTGCATTTTCGAGAGCAGTAAGGCGGCTATCCTGAATATTATCGACGTGTTGAAGGTTGATAATGGCTGTGCCGTTAGTCGCCACACCCTGTAAGGCCGTCTCACTTTTCAGACTGGCGGTATCGGCAAGTGCGCCAGCAAGCAACGCTTTATGATGTGCGTCGTTAGCCATTTTATCCACGACTAACACGCCCAGTTTTGTGGACTGAAGGTCGTCGTTAACCTGCGTTAAGCGGTTATCCGTTGCGCTATCACGGTTAATACTATCAGCGTTGTTTTGTGTAATTTGATCCTGATGGTCATTTACAATATTAGTGATTTGCTGATCGTCCCAAACCGTATTCGCGGCTTCAGCCTGGCTCATTGTACCCGCTAAGACAATGCCCATTACAAAAATAGCAGTAAAATTTTTATTCATAGATTTCATTTAAAAAGCTCACATCATTAATTATCGAAAGTACTGAAGCTGAACAGCTTTATTTTTTGGATTTAAAAAACGGTTGAAGGTTGTCTAAATCTTATTTAGTAACGCGAGTGAACTATCAATTAAACGCAGACCAATGATGTTGATCTAAGTCATAAATACTATGAATAGTTCCGAGGGCGTAAAAGTCATTTTGCGGTTGTTATTAATGTAAACATTAAAGTGAAAATGACGAGGGAAATGAGAGGGTCAGATTAAGTAATTGACAGAAATAAATTTCTGCAAAATAAATGTTTACATTGATGCCTGAGTTTATTTCATACGAAAGCAGGTGGGCTGTCTTATAAAATCACTCCCGGTGAGTCATTATGGATAAAAATAAAATTTCTCAGCACAGAAAGTGAATATTATATTTAATGAGTTCTTAACAAATATGGCGGGATAATTAACTGAACAATAATGTATACATATTGAGCGTAGTTAATATCTTGTCGTTTATTGTTCGTTACAGGGGGTTAACGGACAGCCCAAAACTCCTTGCACCCGGGTTACCCCCCGGTTACACTACATGACTACGAAATGCCATTTTGTAAGTAACTGTTTTATAAGTAATTTGACTCGGGGTGCCCTTCTTTGTGAAGGCTGAGAAATACCCGTATTACCTGATCTGGATAATGCCAGCGTAGGGAAGTCAGATGCCTACCCGGTCATCGCTTCTTCACGCACGGCAGGAGCGAAACCATGCAGCCTGACCTGCTCGACTCACACGTTTTACATCAATTCCGAACCCGTTCCCCGCTCACGCATTGTATGACCAACGATGTCGTGCAGACCTTCACCGCCAACGTGCTGCTCGCGCTGGGCGCTTCCCCGGCAATGGTGATCGAAGCCGAGGAAGCGGAACAGTTTGCCGCGCTTGCCGATGCTCTGCTCATCAACGTGGGTACACTCACCGCACCGCGCGCCCAGTCGATGCGTCGGGCTATTGAGAGCGCTGTAGCCGCGGGCACACCCTGGGTTCTGGATCCGGTTGCGGTTGGCGCGCTGGCGTTCCGCACCCGTTTTTGCCAGCAAATATTATCCCTTAAACCTGCGGCCATTCGTGGAAACGCCTCCGAAATCCTCGCCCTTGCCGGAATGAGTGCGGGCGGGCGCGGGGTTGATTCCACCGATACGGCAGCGAGCGCGTTGACCGCTGCGCAGACGCTCGCCCGTCAGACCCATGCCGTTGTGGTCGTCACAGGAGAAGTGGATCACATCACTGATGGT
>NZ_QFRV01000381.1:0-898 GCF_004136805.1 Enterobacter cloacae complex sp. GF14B | reverse complement strand
GTCCAATGTGACACTTGTGGTGATTGTCTTGGAGTTGTTTTGCTCCAAGAAGGGCACGCCATAGCCTATGAAAGTCGAAGGCTCGACCCTGTTGAGCAAGCTCTAGGCATATATGAAAAGGAACTCCTTGCAGTTCTACATGCCTTAGACTCATGGAAGCACTATTTATTGGGGACTCCTTTCATTCTGCGAACGGATCACCAAAGTCTTAAGTACTTCATGACGCAGACCAAGCTCTCCGACAAACAAATGAGGTGGGCAAATTTCCTTTCGCAATTTCATTTTCATATTGCTCACATTGCTGGCAAGCATAATCAAGTAGCCGATGCACTCTCAAGACGACCGAGAGTGAATGCGGTTTCCATAGCAACTCACAATGATCTATCTTCAATGATAGATGAGTATGCTATTGATCCCGATTTTAGAGATGTGATTTCAGCCCTTGCATTAGGGAAGAAAGAAGAACCATTTACTTTACAAGATGGTTATCTTCTCTATGGCAATAGACTATGCGTTACTAACTCACTACGTGAGAAAGTAATGTATGAATCTCATGCTCCTCCTTATGCGGGGCATAGAGGGATTCAGTCTACCCTAAAAGGGATTGAAACATATTTCTATTGGCCTACCATGAAAGCAAACATACAAGAGTATGTTTCTAAATGTGTGGTATGCCAAAAGACAAAGTTTGATAGAGGGAAGCAACCTCGATTGCTTCAACCATTGCCAATCCCTAATTCACCATGGGAGAGCATATCCATGGATTTTATCTTTGGATTGCCTAAGTCTATCCATGGGAATACGGGAATATGGACGATAGTAGACATGTTCAACAAACAAGCTCATTTTATACTTGTCAAAAAGACTATCAAAGCCCATCAAATGGCAACCCTCTTCA
>NZ_QFRV01000380.1:0-899 GCF_004136805.1 Enterobacter cloacae complex sp. GF14B | reverse complement strand
AAAACAAAAGTGTGTTATATTTTCATTCCTTCTTCCTCTTGACAAAAGATTCAAAGGACTAACCGCCTGAGAATTCTTTTGATTCTTCCCTTTTCCTTTAAACAAAAGATTTCAAAGGACTAACCGCCTCAGATATCTTTTATTTCCCCTTACAAAGATTCAAGGGACTAACCGCCGAGCTAAGAATTCTTTGTCTTAACACATTGGAGGGTACATCCTTTGTGGTACAAGTAGAGCGTACATCTATTTGGGTTGTGATACTGAGAACAAGAGAGGGTACATCTCTTGTGGATCAGTTCTAGTGGAGGGTACATCCACTTGGTTGTTCAAAGAGAACAAGGGAGGGTACATCCCTTGTGGATCTTTGCTTGTAAAGGATTTTACAAGGTTATTGGAAATCTCAAGAACCGGTGGTTGCTTGGGGACTGGATGTAGGCACGGGTTATGGCCGAACCAGTATAAATCTTGTGTTTGTCTTCTTCTTCCCAACACTCTTTAATTTCCGCTGTGTACTTTTCATTTCCGCTTTACTTTTTTCTAAGTTATTGTTTCTATTCTTTACTTTCTCATAACTTAGTAGTAAAGTCTAATTGAGTCTAGTAACATTAAGAAGGATAAATTTTTAATTAGTCAAGATACATTAATAATTAATTCAACCCCTCCCCCCTTCTTAATTATTCTGAGGCCATTTGATCCAACAATACATTATGTCATCTTACTTAGATTCATAATATTCTCTTAGGCATAAAAGAAGAAAGTAAAATATGCATAATCAATAGTAGATGAATATTATATATGTGCAACATTTTTAAGCTAAAGTCATTTTAAAAAATTTTAAAGAATACTTGGAGAAATGGGTGAACAACAAACAAGATGGGCCTCCTTTAATAGATTGTCTG
>NZ_QFRV01000379.1:0-902 GCF_004136805.1 Enterobacter cloacae complex sp. GF14B | reverse complement strand
AAAAGATGTTGTTGAGGGACAACCGGCTCAAGCAGTCATTAGAAGGTCTACAAGAGTTTCCAGGCCTCCTGATAGATTTACTCCCTCATTGGACTACATTATGTTGACAGATTGTGGAGAGCCTTCTTGCTACAAGGAAGCCATGTCAATGGATGACAAGGCAAACTGGGAGAAAGCTATGCAATCATAAATGGACTCGTTGCATAAGAATCAAACTTGGAAGTTGGTTTGGTTGCCTAAAGGTAAAAAGGTATTACCATGCAAATGGGTGTACAAGCAAAAAATTACACCTCATGATAATAAACCCAAGTACAAGGCACGACTTGTTGCTAAAGGATTTACTCAAAAGGAAGGAATAGATTACAAAGAGACTTTTTCTCCAGTATCTAAGAAAGATTCTCTTCGTATAATCTTGGCATTAGTTGCTCATTTTGACCTTGAGTTGCAACAAATTGATGTTAAAACAACTTTTCTTAATGGTGATTTAGAGGAGGAGGTTTATATGACACAACCTAAAGGTTTCTCCTCTGATAGTGGTGAGCATTTGGTTTGCATGCTTAATAAATCTATATATGGTTTAAAATAAGCCTCCCGTTAGTGGTACTTTAAGTTTCATGGGATAATTTCTTCATTTGGTTTTGATGAAAATCCCATGGATCAATGCATATACCACAAGGTCAGTGGGAGTAAAATATGTTTTCTTGTTTTATATGTAGATGATATTTTACTTGCAGCCAATGATCGGGGTTTGCTACATGAGGTAAAACAATTTCTCTCTAAGAATTTTGACATGAAGGATATGGGTGATGAATCTTATGTCATCGGCATCAAGATTCATATAGATAGGCCTCGAGGTATTTTTGGTCTATCACAGGAAACCTATATTAAAATTTTTTTAGAGA
>NZ_QFRV01000378.1:0-907 GCF_004136805.1 Enterobacter cloacae complex sp. GF14B | reverse complement strand
TTCTTTCTTTAGGAGGACATGCGTGCAGTTGCTACTGACTTTTACCGTGAGCTACTGTCTGTAGAGTCCCAGTCAGAGCATCGGGATGCATGCAGAGAGCAGGTGTGGACACAGATGCGTTGTCTAGTGACTAAGGAGATGCGTCAGAGGCTTCAGCTGCCTCTACAGCTAGAGGAGCTGCACACGGCTCTTAGTGCACTCCCCCCTAGTAGCTGTCTAGGTGAGGATGGTTTGACTCCCAGCTTTTTCTTGGAGTACTAGGACTTGCTTGGCTCAGATCTCTATAGTGCTTTTCAGTACATCCTGCACACAGGAGAGATGCCTGACAGCATGAGTGAGGGCCTGATTTACCTCATTCCCAAGGAGGATGGCTCCTTGGATGAGATTCGGCAGTGGTGCCCCATCACCATCCTCAACTCAGCCTACAAAATTCTTGCCAAGGCTCTGAGTTTGAGGATTCAGCCACTTTTGGAGAGCCTTATACATGGGACTCAGATAGGTTTTGTCAAGGAACGCAATATCCTTGACAACATCTTCACTTTCTGAGAGGCTTCTGCCCTGGCACGTCTCCGTGGGGAGGACCTTGTGATCCTTCTTCTCGAGTTTGAGAAGGCATACGACAGAGTTGACTGGGAGGGCACGCTTCGCAGGATGGGCTTTTCAGATGCTTGGATCAGAGGGGTGTCAGCTTTGTACAGACAGGCTCACAGTCAGGTGCTTTTGGCAGGAGGTAGAGGTGAGCGCTTCATGCTCACACGATCTGTCAGACAGGTTTGCCCTCCTGCCCCCTTTCTCTTTCTGTTCTATGCGGAGGCGATGAGCAGATTTTTGATTTCTCAGCAAGTTGGCTTGTGAGCTCCCTATTACGACAGATTAGCTTCTTGACACTGAGTTTGCCGACGACTCA
>NZ_QFRV01000377.1:0-907 GCF_004136805.1 Enterobacter cloacae complex sp. GF14B | reverse complement strand
GGAAGGATCTTGCGTAATACCTTGTTTGTGACTTGCAAATGGAGATGGTTCGTTATGATGCTATCGTAGAACTTGTACAAAACTCACTCAATGCTTAGTGATTGCTAATCATTGCCAAAACACACACACACTGTCTTAGGGTGTGGGAGACCTCTCACCACAATACCCTCTTACAATGGACACAAAACTGGCAATGGAAAACACACTAAAACACTTTCTAAAATCAAGATCAACCGATAAAACTCAAAATACACAAGTCACTTTGAATTTACCAAACCGTATTGCACAAATGGAAGGACGAAGATTTGAACGTCGAATCACGCCTTTGATGCACCAAACCTCAATTTATTGATGATGAAGGAGCATGTACAATAGTGGTTTTGAGATTTGTGGAACTCACGCTCTCTCACTTGCAATGTGTAGCTTGAAGGCTTCTCTCACACCAAGAGTGAAGCTCACAAGTGGTTGCTACACCTAAGTCTCTCCTCACGCATAGAGTGTTGGGGTGCTATGTGAGATGTTGGAGGTTGTTTTACAAGAAGGAGAGGGACCTATTTATAGGTTGGAGACCCCTCATTATAATTTTTGGAAATCCTAATTTACAAGCTAAAAAATCAGGATTATGATTTTTTTGAATATAAAAACATTGCGGGCCTTCTTTGTCTGCTTGAGTCATGGGTGTGGGCTCAAAAGAGAGCATTATTGATGGTAGACATGGTAAAAGTAGAGTTTTAAGGAAAGAGAGAGAGAGAGAGAGAGAGAGAGAGAGAGATAAGAGAGAGAGAGAGAGAGAGAGAGAGAGAGAGAGTTACTATGCACATGTCTTGAGTTGAGGTGTCTTTTATGGTTAGGTCAATGGATATTTTGTGTTAGTATGTTAGTGGTTAGTGTTAGTAATCACTAGAAA
>NZ_QFRV01000376.1:0-621 GCF_004136805.1 Enterobacter cloacae complex sp. GF14B | reverse complement strand
CCCAGCTACAAGGTCATGATGAAAGATAACGATTGGTACCTCAAAGCCTTACACTGGGGCAATGAGGGGCACCGTGCATGAGCCTTAAGTGAACATAGGGGCAGATCAAAAGTTCACACCCGTCGATGTTTTTAAACAATAAAAAAAAGGGGGACAAACCCTGGAATTTCAATGGATTGGTTAAACATCAAATGGCTCCATTGCCGTCACTCCAAAATGGTCAAGTGACTAAATCAAAAAGAACATACACTCTGAGGGAGTTCCCAGAGAGATTTGCAAAAGGATAGGATGAGGTTGCATGAATTATCACCTCTTTCAAAAGGACAGTCAATCTGTGTTTTCCAAAAAATCAAATCAAAATCAAAATCACAAAATAGGGAAAGAATGTCATGAACATTGTACAACTTTCCATTACATTGCATTGTTGCATACGAAGTCCGCATTTACCGCATTTCAAGACCAAGGTTGCATGCATCTGGATCCCTAAAAATCATGTTAACTGCATAGATTTCCATCATCTAATGTCCAATCTTTTAAATTTGGGATGACCGGCCCTCTCGATGAGTGAATCTCTTGCTTTCTCATAAAGGTGGACCCTTGGGTACTAGTACCCTCGTCTCC
>NZ_QFRV01000375.1:0-906 GCF_004136805.1 Enterobacter cloacae complex sp. GF14B | reverse complement strand
CCCGAATCAAATAAATATTAAAATGTAACTAGGAAGTGATCCTAGGTCATTTCCCAACGAGCAATGATAAACCAAATGTTCATAACAGATAGTAGGAAATAGTAACAAATTGGGGGGGGGTGTTTGCTTTTGTAAATTAAATAGCGAGTAAAATTGAATTAGAAAATATCAGAATTAAAACATGTTGCTTCCCCTTGATTCACAAGCAAGTCTCTTATCCTAGGTTGCGAGAATTTATCCTTTATCAGTTTAACCACTTAATCCAACCCTAAATTAAATTACTGAGCGAAATTTAACATAAGGCATTCATTATGTGATTAAGCAACACATACACCAATTAATCATAAATGATCATTAAGCATGAACGTAAATTAAGCGCAGAGACAATTAATCAAGCACTAAGCATGCATGGATTAATAACAACAATTACAGAGTAATTGGTGAAGAGGAAAAACTGATCAGAATTCAATAGTAATAACAAAACCTCAAAGAGAGCTGTGCTTGATCCTCAAGAGAAAACAACGCTGGAGACTTAGCCTTCCATTAATCAGTAGAAAACGAAATTGTAGATTGAAGCAGAAATGAAATTGCAGAAAACGAATTTTATTCTACGTGAACAGTGTGCATGAACAGTAAAAACTGGAATTGCCAAAACCCTAAAATTATTCTCCTCTCCCAAAAAAAACTGTCAAAACTAAAACCCTGGTGCTGTTATATAGGTCCTCAGCCCCAAAGCTTACAAATCTGTTTTAAGTCCAAGCCCATAAACGAAATAAAATAAAATCTGGACAAGATAAGATAAGATTGGATGAAATAAAATCTGGATGAAATAAAATCTAGATGGAATAAAATCTGGATGAAATAAAATCTAGATGGAATAAAATCTGGATAAGATAAGATTTGATA
>NZ_QFRV01000374.1:0-911 GCF_004136805.1 Enterobacter cloacae complex sp. GF14B | reverse complement strand
CTAGTGAAAGATCTTGGATTGTTGGAGCAGCATACACCAGTTCTTCATTGTGACAATCATAGTGCTATTGCCTTGTCTAACAATACAGTGTTTCATTCCAAAACAAAACACATTGATGTGCGCTATCACTTCAGTCATGAATGCCTGGCAAACAAGAGCCTTGATTTAGTGAAGATTCCTACATCAGAGAACACAGGGGATGCACTCAATAAGAGTCTCTCCAGCCATCAGTTTCAACACTGCCGTAAGTTGATGGGCGTTAGGTGAAGAGTGGTTCTCTTCTATTCTTGTGGTCTCCCACATTGGCCATAAAGTGGGAGAATGTTAGGTTTAATGGCCATGTGCGCGATTGTCCATCACTAACTGCCACTAACCCTAGTGTACAGCTATACACTTGTGTGAGCCACTAACACTAAGTACAATGTGTATTGTGCCTTAGTGCATAAGATAGAGAAGAAAGAAAGGGGGCACACAGTATGTTGGCTCTCCCCCTTCAACCTGTGTGTGTGGCTATGGTGGTGTGTGTGTGAGTGTGTGCGTGCGTATTCCTCTTTTGTTGTGTTCCCAGCTGCTCCCCTTCATTAGGTATTTCATGCAAATACATTGATGTATTTGCACGAGACTATACAGATATGAGAGGGATAGATCCACATGTATATTAGCCCATGATCAATCTTAAAGAGGATGAGGTTTTGATTAGTACAATAGAGATATAGGATGAATCTGAATGATGCTAAGTAGGTTAAGGACGAGCTAGAAAAATTGATGAAAATGGGATTTATAAAGCCAATAGATGAGACAAAATGGTTATCTCCTATTGTGTTGGTACCTAGGAAATCAACGAAGCTAAGAGTATGTGTGAACTATAGAAGGTAGTGTTCCTTTCAACTACTATTTGTAGATACTCTCTT
>NZ_QFRV01000373.1:0-921 GCF_004136805.1 Enterobacter cloacae complex sp. GF14B | reverse complement strand
AGAGAAAAGAGAGATGATGGAGTAGTGGAGGATGTGAGTAATGAGGAAGGAGAGAATAAAAAGAGAGAAAATGATGAAAAAGAAAAAAATGAGAGTAAGGAGAGTGGTAATGAAGTCTTAACCACTAAAACCAAGAGTATGTTAGTTAGGGAGGCTAGGAAGAAGATACTCGCAACCCTAGTGAAGGACATCCCATATCCCTTGGTGTCGTCAAAGAAAGAGAAGGAGCGATACTTTGCTCATTTCCTTGATATATTTGTTGGAACAAGTGGCCTCAGAATAATTAAGAAGGGGGGTTGAATTAATTATTCATAAACCTTTACTAATTAAAAAATTACTCTTCTAAGGCTTTTACTAAATTGTTAAGAGAATGAGGAGTAGAAGAGAAACTTAACAGAAAGTAAAAGCGGAAATTAAATGCACAACGGAAAGTAAAAGAGTAGGGAAGAAGGAAACAAACACACAAGAGTTTTTATACTGGTTCGGCAACAACCCGTGCCTACATCCAGTCCCCAAGCAACCTGCGGTCCTTGAGATTTCTTTCAACCTTGTAAAAATCCTTTACAAGCAAAGATCCACAAGGGATGTACCCTCCCTTGTTCTCTTTGAATGACCAAGTAGATGTACCCTCTACTTGAAGCAAACCACAAAGGATGTACCCTCCCTCGTGTTCACTATTACAACCAAGAAGCTACCCGCTTCTTAAACAAAATTCTTAGACGGTTAGTTCTTTGAATTCTTTGTTTGGGAAATCAAAAGAATTCTCAGACGATTAGTTCTTTGAATTCTTTTGGCAAAAGGGAGAAGGAATGAAGGAGAAGAGAAAAATAGAAGGATAGCATAGTTTTTGTTTTTGCAGAATTTTCCTTTCTTCAAGGAAAGATTGAACAAAAACTTAGAATGAATTTGGCAAAGGTTTTG